>JARLJF010000026.1 GCA_031291335.1 Pandoraea sp.
CGGGCAATGGGTATTTGCCGATCAACGGCAGCAACCTGTCCAACCGGAAGTCCGCGGCGTATTGCTCGGGTGGCGCTTGCTATTTAGGCTCGACGACATCGGTGATCAGGACGGCCAGGTATCGTTGGTGATGTCGGTGATGTCGGTGGATTGAGCGAGGGGGACGAGCGCACCGCGTCGCTGGCGCGCCCGCCCCCTTTGCTGTCACCACCAGGCGGGCGAGGGCCTTTGTCCTCGTCCGCCTTTGCTCTTTACCAACGGTAGCGATACCCCACCTGGCCGTACACATTGCGACGGTAGTCGCCGCCCAGATTGCGGGCGTACTTCACGCTCGCGTACAGCGACGACGTGCGGCCCAGGGTAGCGCCCACGCCGGCCCCCAGTTCGTACCACGTCTTCGCGAGACTGCTGTCGAAGGTTGCGCCCGCGACGCTCGTCTGCCCCGGCGACAGGAAATCGTGCACAACATCGACCGTGAGATAGGGGGATGCGGCCCCCATGCCCGCAACGTTCGCAAGGTCGGGTGCGCCGAGTTTGAATCCGACGCGACCGCGCAGCGCACTCGTTGTGTTGCCAGACACGCTGGACACACTGTCGCTGAAGCCGTTCAGGTGCAAATACTGATAGGCCAACTGCGCCTGTGGCTCGATGGTGACGCCTGAACCCAGGATCGCAAACGGATGACCGACCTCGCCCGAGAGGGCCGCGCCGACGCCGTTTTGCGTCGCCCCGATACCACCCGCGTCGCTGTACTTGTTGTGGTAGTGCGAGACCTGCGTCGTGACGTCGAGGTAGGCCCCTTGCGGCAGAATACGTGTCCAGTACGCGCCGACCGACTGCGCCTGCATGGTGACCGAGCCTGTCGCTGCGGAGAGCGACGGGTCAAGCGTACGTGCGCTGTCGGAGAATGCCGCCGACGCCGTGCCGAAGGTCGCGGTTACGCCGACGTGAGCGCTACCGCCCATACCCGAGGCATCCGCAGCCAAGCGCCAGTCACGCCCGAACTGCGCCGCGAACATGCGTTCGTCGGCGTTGAAACGGCTCGACATATCGGCGTCCATCGTCTTGCCGAACACTCGGCCCCATACACCGCTGCTGCCGCTGCTGTTGCCACCCTCTCCCGCGTCGCCGCGCAGGCTGCCCATGCGTTCCTGGAAACGTCCGAGCGTGGTGAAGCCGAAATCCGCATTGAGTTGCGGCGTCATGGCGTAGGCGACGGTTGCCGCCCGATACGCCGTTGCGCCGGAACTGTACGACGTCGACAGATACCAGTTCGCGGTGCCCGGGGCCGCGCTCTCGCGCAGAAGGTATTGATAGGCTCCCGCCTGCACCGGCGCGGCGAGTTTGAACGCGCCCGCCGCCGACGCTCCATTGACCTGCACGAGCTGGATGCCGTTGCCCGACGTTGCCGTGCCCGAGCCCGTGACATTGACCTTGAGCGTGGTGGTGCCGCTGGCATTCCCGTTGATCACGAGCTTGTCCGATGTCGCCGACGAACCGTCGTTTGCAATAGATGCGTTGAGCAACGCCGTGCCGTTGTTGCCGATGTAGTCGCCCGCAATCGTGAACGTACCGGGGTTACCGATCGCAGCGCCCGGCGATGCGCTGCCGACGGCGATCATGCCCGCGTTCGTCACACTACCGAGCGTGCCACCATAGCCCGCCAGCGTCGCCCCCGCAGCCACCGTCGTCATACCCGAACCCAACGTTGCGTTTCGATGTGAGGCGTCGCCCACGATCACCGTCGCGCCACTCGCAATCGCCGTCGCCCCTGTGTAGGTACTCGCGCCATTGAGCGCGATGGTTCCCGCCCCGAGATTCACCACCGAGAAGTTCGAGATCGCGCCGTTGTAGTTGAAGGCGTTGCCAGTGCCCGGCGTAATGGTCAGCGTGCTGGTGCCGGTGCCGCCCGAGACATCGCCGTTCACGACGGCAGAGCCACCGAGAATCTGCAGCGTGCTGTTGCCGCTGCCAAGATCGACGGCTTTGCCGCTCTGATCGGCGGTGATGGTTCCGTAGTTGATGACGGTCGCGTCGTTGGCCCCGGTGTTGACGACCGCCGCCGTCGCGCCGCCGCCTTCGAGCACGCCGCTCGCCTGATTGATGACGGTCACCGTGAACGCATTGCGCCCACCGGTCACCGCAATCGCCGAGTCGCTCTGCCCACGAATCAGACCGCTATTGACGATCGTCGAATTCGCGTAGATGCCTTGCACGGGGATGGACAGCTTGGTGATGGGGTCCTTGTCGACACCGGCGAGCGTAATGCCCCGGCCGACACCCCCGGCGGTGTTCTCGCCAACGATGGTGCCGCTGTTGACGATGGTGCCGCCGCCAGCGGTCACGCCTTCGCTCACGTCGTTGTACGCCTGTGCGCCGCGAATCGTACCGGAGTTGGTGATGTTGACGAGGCCGTCGACGTCTACCCCGTCGCCATCGCCTGTCACGCCGTTGCCGATGATCACGCCCGCGTTGTTGATCGTGACGACTTCCTTGGCGTTGAAGCCGTCGATGTTGATCCCCGAGCCGTTCATCCCCTGGATCGTGCCGCCGGCGTTGTTCGTCACGGAGAGGGTGAACGTGCCATCGGTCGCGGTGTCGGGGCCGCCCGTGATGCCGTGGCGTGCGCCCTGAATCAGCCCGGTACCCGCGTTGACGACAACGATGCCGGTATTCGCCTGTGCATCGACACCATCGCTGCTGCTCGTGCTGCCGGGGTTGTTGGTCGAGCGAATGATGCCGGCGTTGTTCACGACACCATTGACGCCAGGTCGTACGGCGTCGGCCTCGTTAGCCTGGATGACGCCCCCAGCGAAGTTGTTCAGGACGTTACTTCCGGTGGTGATCGCATTGAAGTCGATCGCCTGATTGCCTTGTCCGGAGTTGTTCGTTGAGGTCAGCGTGCCGTAGTTGTTGAACACGACGTTGCTGTTCGCCTTGTTCATCTGGATCACGTCGGCGTCGAACGTGATCATGCTCGCGCCAACGCCGTTGGTGAGCGTCAGCGTCAGGCCTCCGGTGTTGTCGCGAATGGCACGGCCGGTGCCCGTCATGTTGATCGTGCCGTTGTTGACGAGGGTGGCATTGCCGGTGATGGAGACACCGATGGTGCTACCGGCGACCGAGAGCAGACCGCCGCTCTGGATCGTGCCCGACTGACCGCTGGACAAGGTCTGCCCCGAGGTAATTGTCAGGCCGTTCGTGATGAGGAAGTTAGCGGCGAAGGCGTGTTGTTCAGCGAAAAGCGCGACGACGCCCGCCAAAATGGCAAGTGGTTTCATAAACTCCGATGTCCTCTTTGGAACTTGTTCGAAGTCGGCGAGTATTCGTCATGCTAATGACGTGAATGTGAATTTTCAGTCATTGGCGCATTTTTTTGAGGCGTCGCATGGGGGAATAGCTCGGTGCCGCCACGCGCCCCTCGTCGGGGCCCTCCACCTCATGCCGAAGATAAGCCCAGAGTCGATTCGCCACCGGCCCGTGCGGGCCATCGGTGCGGCGGGCAGCCACGACGTCCTCCGTGTGCACGGGCAGATATCGTCCGGCGATGGACGTCAGCGCGCCACTGTGCAGTTCCTCCGCGATCAGATGGTCGGGCAAGTGCCCCCAGCCCAGGCCGTGCATGATGACGTCCTTCTTCATCGCTTGATCGGCCACCGTGCACTGATGTGCCCCGTCGATCACGAAGAAGCTCTCGCCGCTCGGCTGCCGCGCCGAATCGCGCATCACACACTGGGTGTAAGCACGCATATCCGCTGGACGCACCACGCGCGGCAACGGGGTGGCGAGCATTTGCGGTGCCACCACAGGCACCAGCCGCACCTTGCACAGATCGATCCACGCAATGTCGGCGTCGCGCTTGTCCACACGATGCAGGATGAGATCCGCGTCCCCCGCCTTCAGCCGTTCCATCGGCCCACCGACTGTCTCGAAATGCAATTGCAAACGCGTGTGGGGGCATTTCATAAAGAAGCGCGCGAGCAATCCCAACAGCAAACCGCGCGGGCAGAGGTCGCCAACCACCACGTTCAACTCGCTTTCTTCGCCCATCGCCCACTGTGCCGCGTGCTGTCGCAAGCCCGCCGCCTCACGAAGTAGCGGCTGCGCGCGCCGGTAGAACGCCTGCCCCGCGTCGCTCAGCCTCACGCGATAGCCGCTGCGGTCCAGCAACGCGAGCCCCGTCTGTCGCTCCAGCCTGGCCACAGCCGCAAATACGGCGGGATGCGTGCGGTGCAACACCTCGGCCGCCGATTGAAAACTGCCCTCTCGGATCACGGCATCAAAGCATTGCAGGTCGTGCAAGGTGAATTCCGTCATGTCATTTCTTTTTACAAAGATTGTCCGATCTTTGTAATTTAAATCATTTTTCGCCTCGCCCAGAATGAACTGCAAGCACTGGCTACAGCGTTTTTCCTGATCTCTCCGAGGCTACTATGGACAACCTTTCATTCTTCGATACCACTGACGGTACCCGCATCGCTTATCGGATCGACGGCCCCGCGCAGGCGCCCGTATTGGTGCTCTCGAATTCGATCGGCACCGATCTGCATATGTGGGCTGCGCAAATCCCCGCGTTCTCCCGGCACTTCCGGGTACTGCGTTACGACGCACGCGGTCACGGGGCGTCGAGCGTGCCGCCCGGGCCTTATTCGTTGGCGCGCCTTGGTGAGGATGTCGTCGAGCTGCTGGATCACCTGGATATCGCACGTGCGCACTTTCTCGGGCTTTCACTCGGAGGCATCGTCGGGCAATGGCTCGGCGTGCATGCGGCATCACGCATTGACCGGCTAATTCTGAGCAACACCGCCGCCTATCTCGGCCCGGCTGACGTCTGGGATGCGCCCATCGCCGCCGTCCTTCAGGCGAGGGACATGCGTGAGACCACGCAGACGTTTCTGCGCAACTGGTTCCCGGCGCACATGCTCGATGCCTCCGATCCGATCATCGCGCCGTTTCGGGAGACGTTGCTCGCGACGAATCGCCACGGGCTTGCCGGGTCGTGGGCGGCCGTCCAGAACGCCGACCTGCGGGACGACATCGCAGGCATCACGCGACCGACGTTCGTGATTGCGGGTGAACACGACACGGTGACCGCCGCCAGCTTCGGCGAAGCCATTGCGAACACGATTCCTGGCGCGCGCCTGCACATCTTTCCCGCGGTGCATCTTTCTAATGTGGAATTCGCGGAAGAATTTTCCGAGACAGTCATCGCGTTTCTCATGTCATCGCAATGATCTCGACTCCGGTTCACCTTGTGTATGAGGCGACCTGACCACCCCGGAACTGCGGGCAACGTCTTGGGAGATTAGGTCGCGGCCCACTGGAAAGGTTGAGCATCTGGGGCCAGTTGAGGGAAAACGCCAGGCACCGGCTTGATCTTCCCGAACTCGTGCTTATCGCTGATGCCATTGGGATCGATGCAATCGAACTGATTGATTTGTATCAACGTAGGATTTGAGCTCTGTCTCCGCGATGACCACATCTGCCGTTAGTAGTTCCAATCCCGTTGAATATCACCGAGGATATCTGCGAAGAACGTCGCATTCAACGATTGCCCAGTAACGCTCGGCAGTCCATAAACGTGCCCACCGCTTTCAAGCTGTCCGGGGCGAACTATCCGATTCAAATCAAATTGTTCTTTAGAAATATCAATCGACTCTCGCCCAACCGTTACTCCATCAGCCACATGGAAAAGTGTCAATCAGAGCTTGAAGAAGAAGCACCCCGATATCATCCGTATCACGCGTCACAGGTTTCGTCACTTCCTTGTCGAGGATAGACATATAGTTGTTGACGTTCAGAGCCAGGGCACGTGGGGGGCAATAGAGTTTCTTATTGCCCTGCGCCTCAAGTGCCACATTGGCCCAAAACATTCCCTGCCCCAGACCTGCCACGTAGGCTCTCAAGGAATTCGCGGTGGCAGGGTAAGTCTCGGCCGCATGCTTCGTCTTTTTATATTCACCTACGGTGCCGGCGGCAGCTTGTTGAATCGCCACGACTGCCAATAAAACAAACACTATTCGCTTCATATTACTCCCCGAGTTCTGCTGCGTTTCCCAATCTACAGAGCGGCTTTCGCGAGGTACGCAGCGGTTTCAAGAGTCGGTGCGGCTGATCCCTGTAGGAAAGTGCAGTCAGCCTGCGTGGTCATTGTGGCTGCTGACCGACAGCTTGCGGCAGATTCCCGCCCTCGCGTTCGTTGCGATTTCCACCGAGGCACCGGACGGTGCGATCACCACGCCGGAGATCGCACATCATGAACATCTTCCCAAATCACCAGCGTCGCATCAACGCTCTCGCCGAAATTCTCGTCGCCACTCGGCAAGCGAAACGCTTGACAACAAAACAGCTTGTCACCCGACTTGGCAAACCTGAGGTCTTCGTTCTCGACTACGAGTCCGGCAAGTACAGGCTTGACCTTCCCGAACTTGTGGATATCGCAGATGCCATTGGGATCGACATGGTCGAACTTATCAATCTCTACCAACAGCGAGCGTAGGTCGTTAGGGCTTTTCTACTAGGCGAGGTCCCGAAGTGTCGGGAGCAGTCGAACTCATAGAACCTCGGAACTGCCCCAACCTCTCACCGTAGATTCTCCGAAGGCAATCAAGATCGTCGCCGCACTCGCTTCGCTCACTCAACCACGCTCGTTGAGCGACACGCAGCGCATCAACATTCGCGCCCGCACTTGAAAGCGCAGCACGGTACGCGGCAGCTAGTTCGACATCCATCGCCGCCAGCCCCGGATCACTGCAGATCGTTAGTTCATCCCGAGCCTTAGCGACATAGCAATCGAAACTGGTCGTGAACGATCTTGTAGCCGTCCCAGCAGAAGTTCCCGGTCCCGCAGTAGGCCCTACCACACGTTGCCCCCCGTCTTCCGAAGGGGATGTTGGCAAGGCTTGAGGAGGAGACGGAGTCTCGATCTGCTGGGTCGACTCGCTCGTCGTATTGGACTCTGCCCGCGTCAGCGCTGGAGATGTTTCATCCTTCTTACTGAAAATCCCGACGACGACAAGTATCAGGAAGGCTGCTCCTACCAACACAACTAGACAGCCGCCTAACCCTGAGCTTTTGACCGGAACGATCTGGACGTCTGAACTACCGCACCGCTGGCATTTCAGCGATAAATCCTTACCCCTTGGATACCAAGTGTATTGGCACGCACCACATATATTTTGTGGGCGCTGTGTTCCACGACTCCCCATTTATCTGGCCTCGGAATTTTGATTTTTTGCTTTATCTCGCAGTTAGCGAATTTATCACCTTTTGAGATCAACTCCTTAACACCCGTCTCACCGAGCATCCGCAAGTACGGCACGGCCTTGCCCTGCCGCAAAAAGATAACGGATCACACAATTATTATATTTTTCTCTTCTCGTTATCCCGCAGGGCAGGACCACATACGAAAACCACCGGTCGTGGCCATCGTAATCGCCAGTAGAGGTACGTCCTTAGATAGATTAGCTGCAAACCTAGACAGAAAACCCCGCAGGATATGCGGGGTTCTCGTGGCAACACCATGCGTGTGGGTGCAATTCTGGGCGAACGGCGCCCAGAATCTCACGCTCATTCATCGATTAAACCGCTAGGGACACTCAGGTAGGCTCAGAAGGTTATCCGGTTGCACCCCATCCGCGACCGTCTTGATATATTTGTGACCGAACTGGCTAACCGCGACAACAACGTCAGCCGTACGCCCGCCAGCCGATACATAGAACGCCCACTTCCTCGCCTCGATACCGGCTATTGCGTCTTGCTGAGACACCTTCCAACGTGTGCCGTCGGCATTCTTTCCACCGATGCTATGAATTCGCTCATGCGCACTCTGGCGGTCCGTCTTGTTGATACAAAGTATTTGATGTCGTGAAGTCATGTTGCCCCCAAAGGACTACTTCTTCTTAACGCCCTGCCGCTGTGATAACGCCGAACCCGCTGCGCTCTTGGACGCAGCACTTGTCCGACCATCCTGCAACACCTTCGATGCGGCGGTCGCAGCTTTCGCTGAAGTCACCTTCGAGGTATGTGATTGGGACAACGCGCTCCCGGCTGCCGTCTTTGAATTCTTACCGGTCGACGCGCTTTCAAGAACCTTCGATGCATTGTGGGCAGCCTTCACCCCTGTAGTCTTACCCGCCATGGCATTTCCCCGTGAAAGAACAACCATTAATCGTGTAGTACTGCATCGAAATATTAAATCTCGGCTTAATAACTGGTCAAACTGGGTAAACCACGTAATTTCACGGTCCCAATACCGCCTGAAATCGGACCAAAAGAATCTCGAAAAGCGCCTGCGATGGGAATCGATCCCAAGGCTCTCCCCCCAGAATCGTACACACGGGTAATACACGCAGATTGCCAAACTCCCCCAACCCCGCGTAAAATGCTGGTCTGCGCGGGCGTCGTATAATGGTAATACCCTAGCTTCCCAAGCTAGAGCCGTGGGTTCGATTCCCATCGCCCGCTCCAGAATGCTTCGAAGAAGCCGTCCTCGCGACGGCTTTTTTGTTTTCTGCGCCCGACGCGCCTCTCTCTCCCCCTCCCCCACTTGGCGAATCCCACAACTGATATCCGGTTATTTGAACAATCAGTCAAAAATGACCTACAGTTACGCCATTGGAGCGGTGCCTCGCGGGCATCGATCATTTCATGTCCGGCAGATTGACGAGGCCCACCATCATGAGCGGAAGACCGAGAGAATTCGACGACGCAGCCGTCATCGACGCCGCCATGGAGGTCTTCTGGACGCATGGCTATGAAGGCACGTCGGCGCAAGCGCTCGTCGAATGCACCGGGCTCGGACGCGGCAGCCTCTACAACGCCTTCGGTAGCAAGCTCAACCTCTATCACGAAGCCCTCGAGCGCTATCAGACGCTCGGGCTTCAGACCCAAGCCGACATTCTGAACGCGCCCGGCCTCGTCAAAGATCGGCTGCGCGCACTCATGCAGCGAGGCATCGACGAAGACCTCGACCCCGCAAAACAACGCGGTTGCATGGGCCTTTTCGCTGCACTAGAGCGAGGTGCAAAGGACCCCACGGTCCGTCAGATCAGTCAGGCGTACTTCCATCGCATCGAACAAGTGCTCGTGCATCTGATCGCCGTCGGCCAGCACAACGGCGAACTCTGCGCCGAGCGCTCCCCGGTGCTCGTCGCACGCACGTTCCTGTCAAGCTACTACGGCCTGCGTGCCCTCGGACGCACCGTGTGCGACCGCACCTTCCTCGAAGGCATCATGGAAGGCACGCTCGCCCAGCTCTGACGCCCATCAGGCGCTCAGGCCTGTCAAGCCAAGCTCGACAACAAACGCACCCGAAACACCCGACATCCTGACCCGAACCCCCACGGGCTCCCCCCCATCCCCAAATATGGAATGAACGTTAAAGATATGTCGCAAAAATCCGCAATGCCACCCGTCGTCTATTTACTGGGACTTACCGTCTTTGCAATGACCACGGCGGAATTCATGGTTGCCGGCATGATGCCGGCCCTCGCCAACGCGATGAATGTCGGCATCGGCGACGTCGGCAATCTGATTTCGCTCTATGCCCTCGGTATGACGATCGGCGGCCCCGTGCTGACCGCCCTGCTCCTCGCGCTGCGCACGCCACATAAGCGCGCACTCGTCTGGTTGCTTACGATCAACGTGGCGGGCGGTGTGCTCGCCGCCCTCGCCACGCGTTATGAAGCGATGGCCATCGCCCGGATCATTATGGGTGTGGCCAGTTCGGCCACCTTCGGTGTCGCGCTCACGCTGTGCGCCGATCTCGTTGCCCCGTCGGTGCGCGGACGTGCCGCGTCGTTCGTCCTTGGGGGACTGATGTTCTCGCCTGTTGTTGGGGTGCCGCTCACGGCATTTGTCGAACAACACTACGGCTGGCGCGCCAGCTTCTGGCTCGTCGCCGTGCTCGCCGCACTGTGCACGGTTGCCGTCGCTCTGTGGGCACCCGCCACGCAAAAACACGACAGCAAAGCCGTCAGCCTCGCCGCCGAATTTCGTTCACTGCGCAATCGTCCGCTGTGGGCCGCGTTCGCGACCAGTGGTCTCATCATCGGCGCAACGTTCGCCGCATTCAGCTATTTCTCGCCCATTTTCCTGAATGTGGCGGGCGTCTCCGCCGCTTCGATCCCGAATTTGCTCGCGATGTATGGCATTGCCAACATCATCGGCAACGCCGTGACCGGCCGCTTTGCCGATCGTCATACGCTGACGGTGCTCGTCGTCGGCCTCGCCGTGCTGGCGCTCGCATTGGTGAGCTTCGCGCTGTGGGCGCAATTGACGCTGGTCGGCATCGCCGCCTTCGCCGCCATCGGCCTGACGGGCGTATCGCTCAATCCCGCCATGGTCGCCCGTGTGATGCGTGCCGCAACGCCAGGGCCGCTCGTCAACACGATGCACACCTCGGTCATCACTGCCGGGCTCGCGTTCGGCACATGGGCCGGTGGCGCTGCCATCGATGCGGGCTACGGCATGCGTGCTCCGCTGTGGATCGGCGCCGCGATGGCCACGCTCGGCCTCGCAAGCCTGCTTCCTTACCTTCGTTCGGGCTTGGTGCAAGCCCCCGAGACAGCCTGCTCTGCTTCCTGAACCATCTCAGATGAAAAGCTCAGCCATATCAGTGATGCACTGGATCACTGGTTTGGCTTTGCTGGCCCACGCCCTACCGACACCACGCCATCAAAATTGCTGTCCACGGCATGGCACACCTCTGGTGTCGGGTTGATTCTCGCCAGCCTGTCGCGAGTTACATCAGAAGATCGGCCATATCCGAGAAGAACTTAGCCACCGGGGCAGCCCGGCTTGCCCACGTACCCACCGTCACCAGCCCATCGCACAGAAGTCCCCAGCCCATGTCACACCTCCACTCGTTGTTTGATTCGATTTCGCTTGTCGCGAGTTACATCAGAAGATCGGCCATATCCGAGAAGAACTTGGCCACCGGGGCAGCCCGGCTTGCCCACGTACCCACCGTCACCAGTCCGTCGCAAAGAAGTCCCCAGCCCATTTCACACCTCCACTCGTTGTTTGATTCGATTTCGCCTGTCGCGAGTTACATCAGAAGATCAGCCATGTCGGAGAAGAACTTGGCCACCGGTGCAGCCCGGCTTGCCCACGTACCTACCGTCACCAGCCCATCGCACAGAAGTCCCCAGCCCATTTCACACCTCCACTCGTTGTTTGATTCGATTTCGCTTGTCGCGAGTTACATCAGAAGGTCAGCCATATCGGAGAAGAACTTGGCCACCGGTGCAGCCCGGCTCGCCCACGTACCTACCGTCACCAGTCCGTCGCAAAGAAGTCCCCAGCCCATTTCACACCTCCAGTGTTTTGCTTCGTTGTTTCGCGTTCGCCGCGAGTTGGGTCAAAGATAAACCTCGGAATGGGTCCTGAAAACTGAGATAAATCACAGTCGGCGTGTGCGCCAAGGGGAACGATGGCGACGACACCGTCACATGACTGCCACGTAGCGCCGGGCGGGTACGGCAGGACTGTGACGAGTCGCCATATCGGCCGCATCACGCCCGTCAAGCCCCCGCCCAATGGGCGGCCGGCGTCCGGGAGGCGCGCGCAGTGTAAACTGCTGGGTTTTTGCCACCTCAGTGGAATGGTGCAAGTGCCCCGGCGTCCCGTTATCAGTGCCCCCACCCTCATACGCTCTCTGGCCCGTCTGAGCACGTTCGCGCCGCCCGAAGCCGCGCCGTCGCTGTCGGACCGCATGAGTCAGTGGGTCGGCTGGACCGACGCCATCGCCCTGTCGTCGGCCCTCAAAGCCACCCCGTCGACCGCAACGCCCGGCGCGCGGGCCGCTGCGCAAGACCCGGCAAGCGAACTGGCACGCGTACGCACGGAACTGGCCGCCGCCATCGCCCGCGATTGCGGTCTGGCCGCCGCGCCCGGTGGACAGATCCGGGCATTGAGCGCCGCCGAGCGCCAACGGGCTGCGTCTTTCGCGGAGTTTCCGGCTTACCGGCAGCGCTACGCGACGTCGCAGCAAACGATGGACACGGCGATCAGCGCATTGCGCACCCGTCTGCGCGGCCAACTGGCCACGCAGTCGCCAGACGCCGCACGGCTCGCCAGTGTCGACGCCGTCATGGAACGCGTAATGGGCGCACGTGAGCGCACACTGCTCGCGAGCGTGCCGAATTTGCTCGAAGGGCACTTCGTGCGGCTACGCGATACGGAGCAGGCGGCGATGGCCGCCCCACGCGTGCCCGGCGCACCAGCACTCGCGCCGGCCGGTACGTGGCTCGACACCTTCCACCGGGACATGCAGAGCGTTTTGCTCGCAGAACTGGATATACGCCTCGAACCGATCGAAGGGCTGATCGCCGCCCTCGCCTCGCTTCACCCTGGCGAAAACGTTAGTGAACCCGGACAACATGACCCGTTACCTCGTTGATCTCATTGCCTTTGTCGCTGGTCTTGCCGTCGTCGGCTGGATCGCCATCGGCTATGCCGGCACCAATAACCTAGCGCTGGCCGTCGCCCTGCTGATCGCCGCCGTCTATCTCTTTGGCGCCCTTGAACTCAAACGCTTCCATCAAACGACGAACGCTCTCGCCGACGCCGTCGCCGGCCTGAATGCCGCCCCCGCGTCACTGCCCTCGTGGCTCGACACGCTTCCCGTCGGCCTGCGCACCGCCGTGCGTCTGCGCGTCGAAGGCGAACGCGTCGGTCTGCCCGGCCCCGCGCTCACGCCGTACCTCGTCGGATTGCTCGTGCTGCTCGGCATGCTGGGCACCTTCCTCGGCATGGCCGCCACGCTGCGTGGCACCGGTCTGGCGCTGGAAGGCGCGACGGATCTCGAAGCGATTCGTGCCTCGCTCGCATCTCCGGTGAAGGGCCTCGGCTTCGCGTTCGGTACGTCGGTGGCCGGGGTCGCCACCTCAGCCATGCTCGGTCTGCTCGCCGCACTTGCCCGCAAGCAACGCGCGCAAGTCGTGCAGTCGCTCGACGCCCGCATCGTCACGACACTGCGCGGTTTCTCGCAACAGCATCAGCGCGAAACCACGCTGCAACTCCTTGAGCAGCAGGCGAGCGTCATGCCCGCGCTCGTCGATCGTCTGCAAGACATGATGGCCGCCATGGAGCGCCAGAGTCAGTCGCTTGGCGAACGCCTCGTCGCGAGTCAGAACGCCCTGCACACGAAGACCGATGCGTCCTACGCGCAGCTCACCAGCGCCATGCAGCAGTACCTGAAGGACAGCGTGACCACCACCGCGAGCGCCGCCGGTGCTGCCATTCGCCCGGAAGTCGAAGCGACGATGGCCAGCCTCGCACGCGAAACGGCGTCGTGGCATCAGACTGTGTCCGCTGCCGTGCAGGATCGTATGGACGGCCTGTCCGATCGCTTCGAAGCGACCACCGCGCGCGTAGCGAACGTCTGGAAAGATTCACTCGATGCTCAGTTGCGCACCAATGAATCGCTCGCAACCGATCTGCGCACCTCTCTTGGCGAATTCACGCAGACGTTCGATACGCGCTCGTCGCGCCTGGTCGACGACGTCGCCACGCGACTCGAAGCCGTTACCGGACAAGTCAGCAGCGCCCACGTGAGTGTCGCCCAAACCTGGGAGACCTCGCTCGCCGCACAACAGCGCACCAACGACTCGCTGGCCAAGGACCTCGGCAACGCTCTCGTCCAGTTCGCACAGACCTTCGAGACCCGCTCGGCCAAGCTCGTCGACGACGTTGCCGCCCGTCTCGAAACCGCGACGGGGCAAGTCAGCGCCTCACACGCCGGTGTCGCGCGGACTTGGGAAACATCGCTCGCCGCACAGCAACAGACCAACGATGCGCTCGCCAAGGATCTCGGCGCCACGCTCGCCCAATTCGCTCAAACCTTCGAGACACGGTCCGCCGGCCTGCTCGCCGACGTGACCACGCGCCTGGACAACGCCACTGGCAGCATCGCGACTGCGCAGACGACCGTCGCTCAGGCATGGGAGCAAGCGCTCGCCCAACAGCAACGCTCGCACAACGCACTCACGCAGGATCTCGGCACAGCACTCGAACGTTTCGCGCAGACTTTCGAAGCGCGCTCCAGCGCATTGCTCGGCGACGTGGCCACCAAGCTCGATGCCGCCAGCGGCAACGTCACAGGCGCGCACGAACGCGTGGCGCAGGCGTGGGATCAATCGATCGCGCTGCAACAGCAAGCCAACGCCGCACTGAACACCGACCTCGCCGCCGCGCTCACGCGCTTCACGGAGACCTTCGAGCAACGCTCGGCGCACTTGATCGACGGCGTGAGCCAGCGCACCGAAGGCGCCATGCACAGCGTGTCGGAGACGGCCGCCGTCGTGTCCGGCGAGTGGAAGCAGGCCCTCACGGCGCAGCAATCTGCGAACGACGCCCTCGCACGCGATCTGGCCGGTGCGCTCGCGCGCTTCGCCGACACCTTCGAGACACGCTCGACGCAGTTGCTGCAAGGCGTCTCGGCGCAGATGGACTCGACGTCCGAAAACGTTGCACAGACGTGGCGCGACGCCATTGCGGAACATACACGCACGAGCGAGCGGTTGGTCGACGGCAACCAGCAACTCGTGGCAGCGACGACCAGCGCCTTCACGGCGCACAGCGCATCGTTGCTCCAGGCGTTGAACGCCGCCAACACTGCGCATCACGACGCCACCGCCGAGCGCGAGACGCAGCGTCTGTCCGCATGGACCGAAACGCTCGAAGGCACGCTCGCCACGCTGCGCTCGGAGTGGCAGCAGGTCGGGGCGCAAACCGCCAGCCAGCAACAGGCGATCTGTGACACGCTCGCCCGCACCGCGCTGGAAATGTCCGAACAAACGCGTGCCAACGCCAGCGACACCATCGCCGAGATCTCGCGTCTCGTGCAGACCGCGTCTGAAGCGCCGAAGGCCGCTGCCGAGATCATCGGCGAGCTGCGTCAGAAGCTCTCCGACAGCATGGTGCGCGACAACGCCATGCTCGAGGAACGCTCGCGCCTGCTCGACACGCTGGGCACGCTGCTCGACACCGTCAAGCACGCCGGTAACGAGCAACGCGCCGCGGTCGATGAACTGGTGACGACGTCCGCTCAATTGCTGGAGCGCGCAGGCACGAATCTGGGCGACGCCATCGCTGCCCAGACCGAGAAGCTCACCGCTGCGTCGGCACAGGTCACTGGCAGCGCGGTCGAAATCGCAAGCCTGGGCGACGCCTTCGGGGCCGCCGTACAATCGTTCGGCGAATCGAATACGCAGTTGCTTGAACACCTGCAACGCATCGAAACCGCACTCGACAAGTCGATGGCCCGCAGCGACGAACAGCTCGGCTACTACGTTGCGCAAGCACGCGAGGTCGTGGAGCTGAGCGTGATGTCGCAGAAGCAGATCCTCGAGAACCTTCAGGATCTGGCGCAGACGCGGGCACAACCGGGTAGCGTGGCAGCATGAGGGAAGAATTCGACGCGGATATCGCGGACAGCGGCGACGTCGGTGCCGCAGCGCCGACGTGGGCCGTCTTCGGCGATCTGATGTCGGTGATGCTCGGGGCGTTCGTACTCATCATGCTCGGCGTGATCGGCGTGCAGATCGAACTGTCCGCCAAGCTCGAACGCGAAGTGAAGGAGCGGCGCGCTGAAACGCAACGCCGCCAGACGCTCGAGCAAGCCTTGGCGGGTCCGCTCGCCGGTGGTCGCGTCACCCTCGTGAACGGCCGCATCGGCATCAGCGGCAACGTGCTCTTCGCGCTGAACTCGGACCAGTTGCAGCCGCAGGGACGTGAGGTGCTGCGCAGTCTGGCCGCCCCGCTCACCGCCTATTTGCGCGCGAGCGATGAAATCCTCATGGTCAGCGGCTTTACCGACGATCAGCAGGTACGCGAGACGAACCGGCGATTCGCCGACAACTGGGAGTTGTCGGCCCAGCGAGCACTCACCGTCACCCGCGAATTGATTGCAGCAGGCGTGCCGCCATCGTCGATCTTCTCGGCAGCGTTCGGTGCCGAGCAACCCGTCACGTCGAACACCGACGAGGCCGGTCGCGCGAAGAACCGTCGCGTGGAAATCGCGCCGATGCCGCGCAGCAGCGCCAGCAGTGTGGGTAAGCCTCATGCATGATGCGATGCGCGTCGAAAGCACGGAAGCCGCCGAAGCGGTGACGCATGAGGTATCGGACGCCATGTCCGAACAGCTCGCCGCGTGGCGAACGCAAGGCGTCGACAAACGCGATCCGGCACGCTTTCATCGCATCGAAGCACTGGCGCGGCGCAGTCATGCCTATACGGGCGATGTGCGACGTGTGCTCGACGACCGCCTGAAAGCGCTTGTCGATGACTTGACGCAGGCGCTTGGCAGTCCCCCCGCAGCATCGGCCGACGAGACCGATCGGCCCTCGCAGCATTCTGCATCGCCGCTCGCGACACTGACCGCGGACATCGTGCAACGGGTGGGAACGGGTGAACGTTCCGCCCCGGCGAAAGCCGCTCGCAAAACGCCAGCAGCAACGCCAGCGACAACGCCATCAAGCCAGACGAAACACACGCGAGAAACCTCGCAACCGGACAGCATTTCCGCAGCACCGGTGCAACGGCCCGTCGCACCTCCGTCACCGATGCCCGTGACCGTCACGCCGACGGTCATCGCCACCGACGACGCCTTCGAAGATCTCGACGTCCTCGAGTACTTCCGCGAAACGTGGTCGAAGCTCAGCACCGACGGCAATCTCCGCCAGTCGCTCGCGCAAGTGCCGGAGAACGCCGGGCCGCTCAATTCCAGCCATCTGGTGCACCGCGCGCTGTCGCTGATGCACGACGTCTCGCCCGACTATTTGCGGCACTTCCTGCGCCACGCAGATGCCCTCTCGTGGCTTGAAGACATGGAGACCACCGGCGTGCTCGGCAACAAGCCGGCGACGCGTGCGTCCACCGTCGCCAAGCCGTCGCGCGGGAAGGCTCGCTAACACGAACACGCGTTAGCGCTCATTCGCGCCGACCGGCTACGCTGGCCGGCATCCAGCGCAACGTCGTCGCCCAAAACACCAACGCCGCCAGACTCACGCCCGCACCCAGCACACATACGCCCGTCCACCCAAAGGCCGCATACGTCGCCGTCGCCGCAACCGCGCCCAGGCCGCTGCCCGTCGCGTAGAACAGCATGTACGCGCCCACGAGACGACTCGGTGCATCGGTACGCGCCGCGAAGATCAGGCTTTGATTCGTGACGTGAATCGCCTGTCCGGCGAG
>JARLJF010000174.1 GCA_031291335.1 Pandoraea sp.
GCGCCTGCGCTTCAAGCACCGCATAGTAGGCTCGGGCGACATCGAAGATCACCTCCTGAAATCGCACGTCCCGAAGCGCCGTGGCAACGTCCAACCGACTTCGCGCCCGCGCCAGATGCGCGCCACGTGTGCCGAAATCGAGCAGCAACCAACTGATATTGGCTCGCCAGTGACCCGCACTGCCAACGTCGTTGGCGTCGCCGCCAAACTCAGTAGCTGTTGATGACTCGCTGACACGCGAGACCTCCGCACCGGCATGTACAGACGGCAAATAAGCGGCACGCGCGACACCTACGCCTGCCGCTCGCGCAGAGACTTCCGCCCATGATTGTCTGACGCGCGCATCAAACGCCAGCGCCCGGCGGATCGCATCATCGAGTGGCAACGCAACGCGCGCGCCCGACGCTTCGACAACCTCCCCCGTCGGCATACAGCTTGCCCGCGCGGGCAAGCTGAAAGCGCCGCACAGTAGGCCCACGAGCATCCACCGCACAATACAACCCGCATGCCTGACGGTGGAACTCATGGGTCTGTTCGTACGTCTGCCGCCCACGTCGAACCGTGTGATTGCCGACGATCGGAAATGATAGTTCCTCCACGGATCTCGATCACCCGATCGGCGCTGGCGATGGTCTGCGGACGGTGAGCAATCATCACGCGCGTCATGCGAAGCGAGCGAATGGCATCGTTCACGCGCTGCTCGTTCTCCACGTCCAGATGACTTGTGGCCTCATCGAGCAACAAGATGGACGGCCGCTTGTATAGGGCCCGAGCCAGAAGAATTCGCTGCTTCTGCCCACCCGAGAGCACGCTACCCATGTCGCCGACCAACGTGTGGTATCCCATGGGCATGGCTTCGATATCATCGGCAATGCAGGCCAGACGAGCGCATTCGCGAATCCATTCTGCATCGGCCTTCGTGTCGAACAGACTGACGTTGTCCGCGAGTGACCCCGCAAACAATGTGTCGTCCTGCATGACGGCGCCCATCGCACGGCGAAGCCTTGAGGCACCCATCTTGTGTACCGGCACGCCCGCCAGCGAAATCGTGCCAGCCGTCGGGGTCAAAATACCGAGCATCAAGTGCGCCAGCGTCGATTTTCCACTGCCGGATGCCCCGACAATGGCCACGGACTCGCCAGCCGGCACAGAGAATGAAATGTCTTCGAGAATGTTCGGGTCGTACTCGTTGTGGCGAAACGTCAGCCCATCAACATCGAGTCTGGCATCGGAAACCGTCTGGTCGGCCACGCCCGCATGCCCTTCGACCTCAGGCGCATGCAAGGCGATATCCGCAAGGCGCCCGGCCTGCACGCCGAGCATCTTGAACTCGGCCAGCTTGTCGATCAGCGACGTCACGCGAGACTGGAATTGAGTCTTGTAAGCCAGCAAGGCAATCAGGGCTCCGACGGTCAACTCGCCATCGATGACGAGCATCGCCGCCGTCCATATGACCGCAATGTTCTCGGCCCCCATCAGAAAGCCGTTGGCGTGCCTGTTGAGCAGCGTCAGCTTCTGGATGCGAATATCCGCGTTGGCTTGCTGGACCAGCAACGTCAGCCACGTTAGTTGCCGCTCGTCTTCACGCGAAAAGAGTTTGATGGTCTTGATGCCTCGCAACGTCTCCAGGAAATGACTTTGCTGGCGCGACGCCTGCACCAGATGTTCTTCCGTTGCCCGAAAAAGCGGCCGGTGCAGCACGGCTCGCTGCAAAGCGTAGACCCCCACGAATCCCAGCACGATGGTGCCTAGCACGGGGCTGTAGACAAATATCAGAATGAGCGTCAGCACGGCCATGATGCCGTCGAGTGCGGCCTCTACGAATGAGGTCGTCAGCGTGCGTTGGATTTCGTCGACCGCACCGAAGCGCGACAGCACATCTCCCAGGTGCCTTTTAACGAAGTAGCTCACTGGCAAGCGCACCATGTGGGCAAACAGATTGGCCCGCCATTGCAGGTTCCATGTCACCCCCAGACGCATGAGCGTCCACGAGCGCAGCGCGCCGATCGCATGCTGGCCTATGAGCAGCAACGAAAACCCCACCGCGAGCGTCGCCAACAGGTCGCGATCGGCAGTCACCAGTGCATGATCGATGACCCATTGAAGATAGAACGGCGAGACCAGCACAAAGACTTCCAGCGACATGGCCAGCACAAAAAGCTGCGTCATTGAAGCCGTGAGACCGGTCACGGTGCCCAGCAAATGGGCGATGGACACCTTCTTTCTTTCGTCTCGCGCAACGAATGCTTCATTCGGCCACAGCTCGAGCGCCACGCCGGTGAACGACTTCGACACTTCCGACATCGGTACGATTCGACGCCCCTGCGACGGATCGTGAATGACTGCGCCTCGCGCACCGATGCTTGCAAGCACGACGAAATGATCGAAATTCCAATGCAGGATGCAAGGCAGCCTCAGCTTCTCCAGCGAGCCGAGTTCCAGACTCACGGCGCGGCTCGCCAGATTCAGACAACGCGCAATGCTCACCACGCTTGCGAGCGTAGCCCCCATCTGTGAGATCGGAAATCGAGTGCGAAGCGACTGAAGATCCACGCAGCGGCCGTAGCTTCCCGCGATCATGGCCAGGCATGCCAGGCCACATTCCGCCGCTTCCGTCTGGAGCATCGTGGGCACCCGCTCCCGGAACAACGCGTCGAACTGATTCCATTTCGTCATGCACCGCTCCCGGGCTTAAATTCTGCCGCTCATACTCTTGAGCGGATGAAACGCCCACTCATAAAGTCGTCGGGTTTCGCGCATGATGTCCGCATCCAGAACCATGCCCGCACGCAGCGGGAGTGTCCTGCCCGGCTCGGATGACGAATCGGCCAGACTGACTTTGACGAGATAGACCGGCACGCGCGCGCCGTACCGCCCCTCATAAGGATCGGCGTCGACGATATCGGTATGCGGCAAGGTGGCTTCAGACACGGAGATCACCGTCCCCGCGAAATGTCCGAACTTCTGATGCGCAAACGCTCGGTAGCGCAGGCGCACCTCATTTCCGGCCTTGATGAAGCCCACGGCGTTGCTCCGCACATAGAGGTGTGCTTCAAGGGGCACGTTCTGGGGCAGGATCGACACGACCGGGGAGGTGGTGACCACATCCTGTCCCACGTCGGCGACAACAGCCGTTGCGATTCCGCTCACGGGAGATATGACGGAAAACTCCCGCTTACCTTCGCTTTCCGCCAATTCCTGCTCGACATTTGCCAGGTCGCGCAGCCCCTTCGTGAGTTCACGATGCTGACCGAGCGGCATCGACACGAGCTTCTGTCGGTCGGCAGTCAACGCCCTCACAGCGACGACACGTTCTCGCTGCAATGTACTCAGACGGGCGTGCTGTTCGAGATACTCCGCGTGCTTCTCCTGCGCCCGTTCGCCCGATACGTATGACTGCGCAAGCAAGCGCTCATACCGCGCTTTGTTCGTCTGGGCAAGCGCGACACGGTCGCGCTGATTTCGTATCAACACTTCCAGTTTGGCAACCTCTTCAGCACGCGCCGCAATCGCTGCCCTTTGTTCTTCCTGAACGAGTTGATGGACGCGCTTCATCTCCGCAATGTCCGCCGTCAGCGATGCCAGACGGGCGGTGATTTGCGCCGTGACTGACGCGTGAAGGCCAACGCCGGTTCGCTGCTGACGCTCGGACGAGATTACATACAGCACGTCGCCGCGGCTCACCTGCTGCCCCTCAGTCACGAACCGAGCCCCAACGACTCCCCTTTGCGAGGCATAGACTTTCGCGACCCCGGAAGTCGGAACGAGCCGACCGACGACGGCAACCCGATGCGTGTAGGTGCCGAGCACGAGGAACGCGACCACCGCGCTCGCCATCGCGGCTGCGACAACGATTGCCATATTGACGGGCACCGGCTGTGCCAGCAGCACGTCTCCGAGCCATTTCGGCCGGCCCGCCGCAAGCGCCTCATCTCGAAACATAGCGATGCGGGCAGCCCTTGGTCTCTGAGCGCGCTTCCATTATTGAGACACCTCGACACGCCCTGCCGTCTCGACAAAAGCGAAGCGATTGCGGTCCCCATCATGGAAGATGACATTCCCCGCGAGCAGGTCCATCCCTACCGCCCCAAGGCTAACGATGCCTTTCTCGGAAATCACCGAAGCCGGAACGACGGGATGCCGAGGCGCGTGTCGCCCGTTGATCGTGATATCCACCAATCGAGTGCGCCGCTTGCCGACAATCACGTTACCGAGCAAGTCCACGTTGGTGGTTCGATCCCGGCCGACGGGAGCGCTGTGCATCAGGCTGCCCAATAGCGTTGTCCGGTATGCCCCCGAGTCCACCACCACCGGCACCCGTCCGCCCGGCACGTCGAGCGGAATACCCATGACACGATCCGAATTCGGAATGGCGCCCACGGCCTCCGTCCGATATCGGCCGCCCGCTTCGGGGTCAAACCTATCGCTCACGAAAAAACAATCGTCTTTGAAATTGAGAACCGACACCTTCTCCTGCGCCAGAGACTGCGGACTGATGATGCCGGAGAAGCCATCGGCCATCAGCGGCGTTTCGGCAATCACATAGAACCTCTGCAAGTGTTCATTCCCCGTCGCGTCATCTAGCGTCAGCAACGCGCCCTTGGCCTGCGTGGATGACGCGATTGCATCCAGTGTCTGCGTCTCGTGCGTCGCGTTATCGCCGCCCTCACCGAGCAAACGAGCGTCCCAAATCACGTGAGCATTGGAGCCCGTGTCCAATAGCATTTTGGCCAACTTGCCATTGATCCTCACAGCGATGTACGGATCTGACTTTCTAACCCGGTCACCGTACTCGATGCGCGAAGTGAAGACCGGATGAACCTCCGGCCACGGCGCACTGCAACTTTGCGCGTAAGCAAACGTCCCGGGCAATGCGGCGCATATCAACGCCGTGAGCAGGCGTCGGCGAACGGATACCAGGCGATGCGCGAGCGACATTCAAACAATCTCCACAAAATTACGGGATATATCGTTGATGGGAACGCCCCGTAATGCGAGATATTCGGCTCCCTTCTGGTAGGTCGCCTTCAGACAGTCGCAATAGATGGTGTGCTGGTCCGCAATACCGTTCCTGCATCGATGCAGCGGGGTATCCGCTCTCGTGGAAATTTCACAGATCTCTCGCCACATGCAGGAACGACATGCCGACGCTGCCGATCGGCGTGCCAACAGCGCACTTACCGTCGCATGCCAGGCGAGGAATTCGGCAAACGCCACGTCCGCAACGTTCATGCGGGCATAGAAGATATCGGGAATCACGTTTCTCAATGTATCGTCGTGGCCGATGTCGCCGCCGCTTGAGAGCGTGAACACGACACTTTGCTTCGTCTCGCGCCAGATGGCGGCCTTACGGTTATCGTCTGCCAAAATGGCATCGAGCATGCGGTCAATGGAACGGATACGCACAACGCCTCGATCGTCTTCAGCCCAGCATTCAAACAGGCCCTCATAAAACCGCTTCAGTGCCGCCACGTCCGCCGCTTTCACTGAATCGTGCGACTCGTCCGGCAGCAGGAATTGGAGATTGGTAATACCCAACGTGCGCGTGAGCGTGTCGTACACCAAGCGCGCGTCGAATTTTGGATTCATGACGCAGATCGCGCCAAACCCCGGAATTCGGCCCGCGTCGGCAGCCCGCTTTATCAAGGCGATCTTTTCTACCGTACGGTCATACGTGCCAGCCCCGTTCTTATCGACGCGGTTTTCATCGTGATAGATCTTCGGACCATCGATGCTCACGCCCACGTAGACGTTCAACCGCGAAAGCAATGCCAGCCACGCCTCGTCGATCAGCAGCGCATTGGTCTGCACCGTGAACTGCACCGACTCGGCATCGCGCAACCCGTCCCTCAGCATGCTGACGACCTCCTCAAACCGCTCACGCTTCATCATCAACGGTTCGCCGCCGTGAAGATCGATCTGAAATGTCGTTTCTGCGAAATCGGGCGCTGACCGAAGGAATCTGACAAACGCCTTCGCCGTCTGGCTCGAAAGGAAAGGCGGATTCGACGCGTAGTCCTTGTTTTCCTTATTGAAGAAGTAGCAATACTTGCAGTCGATATTGCAGCGCTCAGAGAGCTTCAGAATGACTTCGACGTACCGTTTCACGACACCCTCCTGTAAAAACGGGCACGCGCGGGATCGCGCGTGCACCGTTCCGAACGGATGACGCCGTCGCCTTAGAGGGCACGGCTCCAGGTCGCATTGACGAACACGTTGCCGCCCCGAGCCCCCGAGATGCGCTCAAGTTCGCACAGCGGAATTTCCTTGATCGAGCCGTCTTCTCGTGCAGCGTTCTGCTTCTCGGCCAGTTGCGCGATGAATGCCTGAGTTGCCATGGATAACTCTCCTTAGAGCCCGCAAGAAAATTCGTCCCGTTGACTGCGGGGCGCCAACAAGACGCGCTACGCCATGCCGTGTGACGGTGAAAACAATGAAACGCGGGTGAGGAAGAGTATTGACCGTAGAAGGTCAGTCTTGAAATCGGGAAATTCCGAAAAACGCGGGCGCAGCACAACGCAATATGCGTTGCGAGGCCAATAGTGAAAGCGCTGAGGGAGCCCTCAGACGCTCATTCCGAACCGTTCCCGATACGCCACCGGCGTCACGCCGTATTGACGTTGAAACGCGCGACGCAGGTTTTGTTCGTCGCCGAAACCCACGCGTGCAGCAATGCGTTTGAGCGGTGCTTCCGAGTCGAGCAACGCAAAACGCGCGGCCTCGAGACGCATGCGCTCAACCGCCTTCGCCGGCGTCGATCCCGTGCGCGCGAGGTAACTTCTGGCGAACGTGCGCGGACTCATGTTCGCCTGCTCCGCCAGACGCATCACCGACAAGTCGCCATCCAGCCGCTCGGACATCCACGCATGCAAATCCCCGAACGGCGCCCCTGCCGCCACCTGCTCCTGTAACGGCGGGCTGAACTGCGATTGCCCGCCCGCGCGCTTGAGGAACACCACTAGCCGACGCGCCGCCTGTAACGCTACGTCCACACCACAGTCGTCCTCGACCAGGGCCAACCCCAAGTCGATACCCGCCGTGATGCCGGCCGACGTCCACACCGGTTCATCGCGCACATAAATCGGATCGGACTCGACCCGCGCCTCCGGAAAACACGTCTGCAACGTTGCCGTGTCCAGCCAGTGCGTTGTCGCGCGACGTCCGTTGAGCAACCCCGCCGCGCCCAGAATGAACGCCCCCACGCACACCGAACACACACGTCGCACGCGCGGCGCGTAGTCACGCAACCAATCGCCCACCTCGCCCGGCACCGCCGGACGATGCGCCACCGCGCCACCCACCGCGACCAACGTGTCGACTTGCATCGTTTCGAGCGCGCGCATCGGCTCGGTATGCAGCGTGATGCCCGATCCTGTCTCCACGGGACCGCCGTGCTCGGACACCACCACGGTGCGATACGGGGCCGCCTGTCCCGCATCGGTAAAGTTGCGGATGACCGCGTGAAACGCATCGAGCGGCCCGGCGAGATCCAGCAGCACGAACGGCGGCACGATGAGGAAGGCAACGAGACGGGGTTGGCTCATGGTCATACGGAAAAGAGGAGGGTCAGGCCGCCGCTTGCACCGGACTGCGCTTCGCTTCGACGGCGTACCACACCGTCGCCAGCGCTGCGATCGCGAGCAAAGGAAAGGTCGCCTGATTGATCGTGGCCCAGCCGAAGCGTGCGAGCAATTGCCCCGCGAACAGACTCGAGATGGCAGTCCCGGCAAAGGTGATGAATTCATTCGCAGCCTGCGCCCGCGCGCGCTCCGCCGGTCGATACGACATGGTGAGCAACGTCGTGCCACCCACGAACATGAAGTTCCAACCCACGCCCAGGAACGCCAGCGCCGCATAGAAGTACGGCAGACTGGTCGACATCAGCGCCAGCACTCCGCACAGGGCACTCATTGCAATGCCCGCCAGCAGCACCGGCACCACACCCCAGCGCTTGACGAGGTATCCCGAGAAGAACGACGGCGCATACATTCCGACCAGATGCCACTCGATGATGTGCGCCCCATCGTCGATGCTGTGTCCGCACGCTACGGCCGCAATCGGCGTCGCCGTCATCACGAACATCATCACCATGAAGCCGATCAGGTTGTTGGCCAACGCCGCCATATAGATCGGCTGCCGCATGATCTCGCCCAGCGGACGCGCAGGCAACGCCGCCTCGTCACTCGCCGTGCCGCTCGTCGAATGCACCGGCAAATTGCGCAGGAAGCCGACGAGCAACAGCAGCGAAATACCCGACAGCAGCGTCACGACCAGATACGATCCCGCGAACGTCACGGGCGCGAGCCAGTCCTTGCTGCCCGCGGCCAGCGCCGGGCCGATCACCGCCGCCAGCACGCCGCCCGTGAGCACGATGGAGATCGCGCGCGGCTTGTCTTCGACAGGCACGACGTCTGCGGCCGCCAACCGGTAGTAGCGCGCGAACGCCTGAAACACCCCCACACACGCCGTGCCCGCGCAGAACATCGCGAAGTGACGCTCGTAAATTGCCACCACCGACACCAGCCCGCCCACCGTGCCGAACAACGCGCCCAGCGCGAAGCCCAGCCGCTGGCCGAAGCGCTGGATCAACATCGACGCGAAGATCGTCGTGATGGCCGAGGCGACGGTAATCAAAGAGAACGGCAGCGTCGCATAGCCCTTGTCGGACGCCAGCATGTAGCCGACCAGCCCCGTCAACGTCAGGTCGACGGACAGCGCCGCGGTGTACAGCGCCTGACACGCTGCCAGCACGGCGGCGTAGCGGCGGCCCATGCGGCGCCGCTGCTGCTCGGCGTGCCCGGGTTCGGAGGGGGGCGCGGTGCGCCCGGCAATGGCATCTGTCATGAGTGTGATGTCGAACAAGTCGGGGAGTCTTCGGGAAGCCCTAATCTTGCCGTCGGCCAGTTTGGCACGAATGCCAATCATGCATCAAAAAATGCCACGCCGCGATGGCATCCCCATCTGTCATCCCCAAGACGGCCGCCGCCCCCCGCCCCCCCCGCCACCATGGCGGCCACTTTAAAGCGGCCCTGACGACACGCTGTCGCGGCCACCTCGGCCAACGTCATCGCGCCAACTCGGTGCGCACCAACTCTGCGCGCCGCCGCACCAACGTGCTTCGCCAGTCATTCGTCCATCAGCCGAAAGACGGATACCCGCGCGAACGGAGCGAACGGTAAGCGCGGCCGTCGCCCCAGGGTCGATGCCTCGCATCGCAGCCTTGTACACCAGATGGCGTCTCGACTTGTACACCAGTCGACGCCGCTTGCCGGCGCTGACCCCGCGCCGTCGACGGCATCGAACCGGTTGCCCTCACGCCGCTGGCACGACCCTTGCGTAAGTCCCCCCATACCGGATCCACCGGTCTAACCAGGAAAGGGGAAGACGTACCATGAAACGACGCACGCTACTCCAGATGGCGGCCCTCTCGGGCGCCGCATCGCTTACCGGCATGGCGCCCAACTTGTTCGCACAGAGCAAGCAGCCCATCAAGGTCGGCATCCTGCACTCCCTCTCGGGCACGATGGCCATCTCGGAGACGTCGCTCAAGGATGTCGCGCTGATGACCATCGCCGACATCAACGCCAAGGGTGGCGTGATGGGCCGTCCGCTCGAAGCCGTCGTGGTCGACCCGGCCTCGAACTGGCCGCTCTTCGCGGAAAAAGCCCGCCAACTGCTCACCACGGACAAAGTCGCCGCCGTGTTCGGTTGCTGGACGTCGGTGTCGCGCAAGTCGGTACTGCCCGTCTTCGAAGAACTCAACGGCCTGCTCTATTACCCGGTGCAGTACGAAGGCGAAGAGATGTCGAAGAACGTCTTCTACACGGGCGCGGCCCCGAACCAGCAGGCCATCCCCGCCGTGGAATACGTGATGAGCAAGGAAGGCGGCGGCGCCAAGCGCTTCTTCCTGCTGGGCACCGACTACGTCTATCCGCGCACGACCAACAAGATCCTGCGCGCCTTCCTGCACTCGAAGGGCGTAGCCGACAAGGACATTCAAGAGGTCTACACGCCGTTCGGTCACAGCGATTACCAGACCATCGTCGCCAACATCAAACAGTTCGCTCAGGGCGGCAAGACCACGGTCATCTCCACGATCAACGGTGACTCGAACGTGCCGTTCTACAAGGAACTGGGCAACCAGGGTCTGAAGGCGACCGACGTGCCGGTCGTGGCGTTCTCCGTGGGCGAAGAAGAACTGCGCGGCATCGACACGAAGCCGCTCGTCGGACACCTCGCCGCCTGGAACTACTTCATGTCGGTGAAGAACCCGACGAACGATGCGTTCAAGAAGGAGTGGTTCACCTACGTCAAGGCCAAGGGTCTGTCGGGCGGCGACAAGCGCGTGACGAACGATCCGATGGAAGCCACGTTCGTCGGCATGCATATGTGGAAGCAG
Source organism: Pandoraea sp. (assembly GCA_031291335.1). GTDB lineage: Bacteria > Pseudomonadota > Gammaproteobacteria > Burkholderiales > Burkholderiaceae > Pandoraea. The sequence goes on from JARLJF010000174.1 coordinate 10,400, forward strand.
GCGGTCGAAAAGGCGGGCAGCGTCGACGTCGACAAGGTGCGCACCGCGATGATCGGCCAGGCCTTCAAGTCGCCGGACGGCTTCGACATGGTCATGGACGCCAACCACCACCTGCACAAGCCGGTGATGATCGGCGAAATTCGCCCGGACGGTCAGTTCAACGTTGTGTGGAAGACCAAGACGACGGTGCGCGCACAGCCGTGGAGCCCGTTCATCGCGGGCAATGAAGGCAAGCCCGACAAAGTCTGACCTTCCTTCCATTCCTTGCGCCGGAGCCGCGTGGACGGACTCCGGCGCACGCAGAGGTTTTGATGATAACGATAAGACGCTGGACCGCTGCCGCCCTTGTCCTGATGTCACTGGGTGCCGCGCTGATCACTCCTTCCACCGCCCGGGCCGCCGTCACCGACGCCGACCTCACCGCGCTCGCTGGCGACGACTTCGACGCCAAGGCGCAAGCCATCGATCATCTCGCGGCCGACGGTTCACCTCAGGCCGCCGCACTTCTCAAGGCATTGGCCGACGATTCGGCCGTGACCGTAGGCGATCGCCTCGCCATTCAGAACGGCGACAAGTACGTCGATCCGATCACGGGCGCACCGGTCAAGGCCGACGACGCCGGCTCGCTCACGCTCAACAACGTGCTGCGCGCCAAGGTCGCCACGGCCGCGGCCGCCGGCGCCCTGCTCTCAACCGATCACGACGCCCGCGCGCAAGCCATCGACACGATGCTGCAAAACCCGTCGCCCGCGTTCAAGACACTGATCGAGCAGGCGCGCCAGAAAGAAACCGATCCGGCGCTGCGCAAGCGCCTCGATCAACTCTGGGCACAAGCCGCATTGCACGATCCCGACCCCGCCAAGCGCCGTGAAGCCATCAACCTGATCGCCGCCGCAGGCGACCCGCAAATGCGCGATCTGCTGCTGCCCGTCATCGCGAAGCAAGCCGACGGCACCTACGCCGAGCCCGACGCCAATGTGCGCAGCGCCGCCGACATCGCGCTCACGCAACTGGCCGCCGCGCAACGTCGCAGCGAGTTCTTCGGCACGGTGTTCGCCGGCCTGTCGCTGGGCAGCGTGCTGCTGCTCGCCGCATTGGGCCTGGCCATCACGTATGGCCTGATCGGCGTCATCAACATGGCGCACGGCGAGTTCCTGATGGTCGGCGCGTATGCCACGTACGTGGTGCAAACGCTCTTCCAACGCTTCTTGCCGGGCGCATTCGACCTCTATCTCGTCGCCGCCGTACCGGCCGCCTTTCTCGTGGCGGCCGTGCTCGGCCTCGTGCTGGAGCGCACCGTCATCAAGCATCTGTACGGACGGCCGCTCGAAACCCTGCTCACGACATTCGGTATCAGTCTGCTGCTGATTCAGGGGGTGCGCACGCTCTTCGGCGCGCAGAACGTCGAAGTGATCAACCCCTCATGGATGAGCGGCGGTATCGCGGTACTGCCCAATCTGATGCTGCCGTACAACCGCATCGTGATTCTGATATTCGCGCTGGTGGTCGTGGCGCTCACGTGGTCGGTGCTGAACCTCACGCGCCTCGGTCTGTTCATTCGCGCCGTGACGCAGAACCGGTCGATGGCCGCGTGCGTCGGCGTGAAGACGGGCCGAGTCGACAGCTACGCATTCGCGTTCGGTGCCGGCATTGCCGGACTGGGCGGCTGCGCACTCTCGCAGATCGGCAACGTTGGGCCGGACCTCGGACAGAGCTACATCATCGATTCGTTCATGGCCGTGGTGCTCGGCGGCGTGGGACAGCTCGCCGGCACGATCGTCGGCGCATTCGGTCTGGGCATCGCCAACAAGTTGCTCGAACCGGTGTGGGGCGCCGTGCTCGCCAAGATCGCCGTGCTGATCCTAATCGTGCTGTTCATCCAGAAACGCCCGCAGGGCATGTTTGCGCTCAAAGGGCGCAGCGCGGAGGCCTGAATGCAGACGTCGAACTTTTTGCCCGAAGGGATCACGCCTTCGATCTCGCTGGATGTGCCGGCGCGCGCCCGTCTGCTGCCGAAACACGTCGCGCCCTTGCTTCTCGCGTTCGTAATCGCCGTGGCGATTCTGGTGCCGGTGTGCGCCCTGGTGCTACCGGCGACGCATCCGCTGCACCTGTCGGCCTACGCCATGACGCTCGTCGGCAAGATCATGTGCTACGCAATTGCCGCGCTCGCGCTCGATCTGGTCTGGGGCTACTGCGGCATTCTCAGCCTCGGCCACGGTCTGTTCTTCGCGCTGGGCGGCTATGCGATGGGCATGTATCTGATGCGCGGCATCGGGCGCGATGGCGTGTATCACAGCGATCTGCCCGACTTCATGGTGTTTCTCGACTGGAAGTCGCTACCCTGGTACTGGACCGGCACCGAACACTTCGCCTGGGCGATGTTCCTCGTGGTGGCGTTGCCCGGTGTCGTCGCGTGGATCTTCGGCTATCTGGCCTTCCGTTCGCGCGTGAAGGGCGTGTATCTGTCGATCATCACGCAAGCGCTCACGTTCGCCGCCATGCTGCTGTTCTATCGCAACGAAACGGGCTTCGGCGGCAATAACGGCTTCACCGACTTCAAGCGCATTCTCGGCTATTCGATCACCTCGGCGAACACGCGTACGGTGCTGTTTCTGGTGACGTTTGCGGTACTCGTCGGCGCGTTCCTGTTGTGCCGTGCGCTGGTCGTGTCGAAGTTCGGCCGCGTGGTCACGGCCATTCGTGACGGCGAGTCGCGCGCCATGTTCCTCGGCTACCGGCCGCTCAGCTACAAGCTGTTCGTGTGGACGTTGTCCGCCATGCTGTGCGGTATCGCGGGCGCGCTTTACGTGCCGCAGGTCGGCATCATCAACCCGAACGAGATGGCACCGGTCAACTCCATCGAGATGGCCATCTGGGTCGCCATCGGCGGACGCGGCTCGCTCGTCGGCGCCATTGCCGGCGCGTTCCTGGTCAATGGCGCGAAGAGCTTCTTCACTGCGTACTTCGCCGAGTACTGGCTGTTCTTCCTCGGCGCGATGTTCGTGCTCGTGCCGCTGCTGCTGCCGCAAGGTGTGATGGGACTCGTCACGCAACTCTCGCGCAAGCGTGCACAGCACTCTCCGGCCGCCGCCGAGGGCGATGCGCCGCACCCCGCCACCGGAGATCGCGCATGAACAATTACATGGCAGACATCAGTTGGCAGCTGGCCGACACGCCCGACGCCTCCGTTGCCGTGAACGTCAGCGGCGATACCACGGGCATGTCGCACCTTGTGGTGCCCGGAGAGATCGACACGTCGCACGGCCTCATCCTCTATGTCGAGAACATCTCCGTATCGTTCGACGGCTTTCGTGCGCTCAACGACCTGTCGCTGTCGATCAAGACCGACGAGCTGCGCTGCATCATCGGTCCGAACGGTGCGGGCAAGACCACGATGATGGATGTGATTACTGGCAAGACCCGGCCCGACGCCGGACGCGCCTTCCTCGGCCAGACGCTCGATCTCACGCGACTGGACGAGCCTGCCATCGCGCAGGCGGGCGTCGGCCGCAAGTTTCAGAAGCCGACGGTGTTCGAACATCACAGCGTGTGGGAAAACCTCGAACTCGCCTGCGCGGGCGACAAGCGCTGGTTCCGCTCGCTTTGGGCGATGCTGACCCCCGCCATACGTCATCGCATCGAGGAGGTGCTCGCGCTCACGCATCTCGAACACCAGGCGCATGTGCGCGCCGGACAGTTGTCACACGGCCAGAAGCAGCGGCTGGAGATCGGCATGTTGCTCATGCAGCAGCCGCAACTCCTGCTGCTCGACGAACCCGCTGCGGGCATGACCGATGAAGAGACCGCTCAGCTTGCCGAGTTGCTCAATCGCCTGCGTGGGCATTGTTCGATGATGGTGGTCGAGCACGACATGGCGTTTGTCGCCGCGCTCGCGGGCGAGACGGGACTCGTCACCGTCATGGCCGAAGGACGGGTGCTCGCCGAAGGCACACTTGACGTCGTGCAGCGCGATGAACGCGTGATCGAATCGTATCTGGGACGCTGACCATGCTGGAAATTCACGCACTCAATCAGTACTACAGCGGCAGTCACATTCTGCGCAACGTGGAGTTCACGGTGCCCGATGCACAACTCACCGTGCTGCTCGGACGCAACGGCGTTGGCAAGACCACACTGCTCAAGTGCCTCATGGGCGTGGTGCCTGTGAAGTCCGGCAGCATCGCCTGGCGTGGCAAGACGCTCACCGCCGTGCCTTCTTACGCACGCGTGGCTAACGGGCTCGCCTACGTGCCGCAAGGGCGCGAGATCTTCCCGCGGCTGAGCGTCGAAGAGAATCTGCTGATCGGCGCGGCGAGCCGCCCCGCGAGCGAAGCCAAACGCGGCGTGCCCGACCACATCTACGAGTTGTTCCCGGTGCTGCGCGACATGAAGCAGCGTCGGGGGGGCGACCTGTCCGGCGGACAGCAACAGCAACTCGCCATCGGGCGCGCCCTCATGAGCGACCCGCAATTGCTGATTCTCGACGAGCCGACGGAAGGGATTCAACCGTCGATCATCAAGGACATCGGGGCAACGCTGCGGCGTCTGGTCGATGAACGTGGCATGACAGTGCTGCTCGTCGAGCAGTATTACGATTTCGCGCTCGCGCTTGCGGATCACTATCGCGTGATGAGTCGCGGCGCCATCGTGGCGAGCGGACTTGGCAAGGACATGGAGGCCGACGGCGTGCGGCACATGGTGGCGGTGTGAGCATGTTTCGATGGTCGCGATGGCGCGACGCGTGCTAGATTCGCGCCATCTGCCGCGCTCCTGCCATTGCACCGGGCAATGCGGCCATCCGCCTCCTATTCATTGTTTGTCATGAACACCTCGCATGTCCCGAGCGCCGACGATTCGTCCACGGCTACGTCCACCGGCTGGCATGCCGAGCTGACGCTGGGTTTCGTACGGCACGATGCGCGCACCGTGCTCGCGACGCGACGTCACACAGGGCCGCTCGTCGTGCAGAAGTCGCTGCATCCGGAAGGCCCCGGCATTTGCCATGCCGTAATCGTGCATCCGCCCGGCGGCATTGCGGGTGGCGATGCGCTCGACATCGACGTAGATATCGGTGATCACGCCCACGCCGTGCTGACCACGCCCGGCGCCACCAAGTGGTACAAGTCGCAAGGCCGCTTCGGCACGCAAGACATCACGCTCACGGTACACGACGGGGCAAAGCTCGACTGGCTGCCGCTGGAGAACATCGTGTTCGAGCATGCGGACGCGCGTCAGCGCATCACCGTGCGCCTCGGCGCGAACGCAACGGTGATCGGCTGGGACGCGACGCTGCTCGGCCGACAGGCAGCGGGCGAACAATGGACCCAGGGCCGCTGGCGCTCGAGCTTCGAGTTGCGCGATGCGCAGGACCATCTGCTGTGGGCGGAACAAGCCATGCTCGGCGCGGACGACGCACTGCGCACGGGCACGACCGGCCTCGCGGGCTTTCCTGTCTTCGCCGCATTGTGGGCCGTGGGGCCGGCATGTACGCGCGAGTTGGCCGAGTCGCTGGCCGAGGGCTTGCCGTTCAACGACGACATTCGCGCGGGCATCACCTGCCTGCCGGGCAACGTGCTGGTGCTGCGCGTGCTCAGCCACGACATGGAGACGACGCGGCAGTTGCTGATCGCGCATTGGCTCAGGCTGCGGCCGATCGTTCACGGCGTGCCGGCCGAACCGCTGCGAATCTGGTCGACCTGAAACCGGAAAAAAGGGCGGAATCGTTTCCGCCCTTCGTGCACACCCACGCACTCAACACACCTGACACACTCAACGGACCGACTTGAAAGCCTGACGCAAATCGCGGGTCAGTTCGTCCGGCTGCTCCCATGCAGCGAAGTGACCGCCCTTGGCGGGACGGCTGTAGTAGATCAGGTTCGGAAACGCCTTCTTGGCCCAGCTTTGCGGTGCCTGATAAAGCTCGTCCGGAAACGCGCTGACCGCCACGGGAATCTTGATACCCTTCGGCGCGAAGAAGGCCAACTTGTTCTCCCAATACAGCCTGGCGGACGACACCGCTGTATTCGTAAGCCAGTACAGCGTGATGTTGTCCAGGATATCGTCGCGCGTCAGTCCCTCATGCTTTCCATCGAACACCCGGGCAATCAGTTGATAACTTCGCGCATCGTGATCGAGCATCCACGCGGCCAGACCGACGGGCGAATCCTCGATGGCGTACAAGGTCTGCGGGCGCGCCGTCATTTCCTGCGCGTACCCCAGCCCGTGCGAGTAGAAGAAATCGAGTTGTTCGTAGGCCCGCTTTTCATCGGCCGACAGGTCTGCGGGCGCCGGTTTGCGGGCATCGAGCGACTGTTGAATTTCGTTCGGCACGGCCCCCGGCATGTTCGTATGGATGGCGAGCAGTTCAGGGGGCGCCTGAACCGCCATCTGCTCAGTCACCGCGTCTCCCCAATCTCCGCCCTGCGCGACGAAGTGCTGGTACCCCAGCCGACGCATCAACTCGGTCCACGCCCGTGCGATGTGCGCAGGATCCCAGCCAAGCTCTGCCGGCTTGCCCGAGAAGCCATATCCCGGCAGTGAAGGAATAACGACGTCGAACGCCTCGTCCGCGGTGCCGCCATGCGCCGTCGGGTTGGTGAGCGGGTCGATGAGCTTCGTCTGCTCGATGATCGAACCGGGCCAGCCGTGGGTAATGATGATCGGCAAGGCATTCTTGTGTTTCGAACGCACCTGAATGAAATGAATGTCGACGCCATCGATGGTCGTCACAAACTGCGGCAGCGCATTGAGCTTCGCTTCCGCGCGACGCCAGTCGTAGTCGTTTGCCCAGTACTTCGCGAGTTTCTTCATCGTGGCCAGTTGGACACCCTGCGTGTCGTCGTTCACCAGTTCCCGGCCAGGCCACTTGGTCGCGACAATACGCTGGCGCAGATCCTTCAACGATTGCGCCGAGGCGTGAAAGTGGAACGGACGGATGGACGTGTCGGTGGCTTGCGCCGCCGTAGCCGCCGTGGCCGTGGTGCCTGCGTCGTTAGGCTGCGCAGCTTCGGCCCACGCGGAGGTGAGCAGCCCGGTGAACAGGATCGCGGCCGAGACGGTAACCAGGCGCGCGGGATAGATGGCAAGGCTGCGAGTGGCGCGTTTTGCGTATTTTGCGTGTTTAGCGGATTGCATTTCGATAGCTCCCGAAGCCGAGTCGTTAAACGAGGTTCAGCTCGACGTCGATGTTGTTGCGCGTTGCCTTCGAATAGGGGCACGTCTGGTGAGCGGCGTTGACGAGCGACTGCGCGACGTCACGCTCGATACCCGGCAGGCTGATGTTCAGGCGCGCCTGAAGGAAGTAAGTGCCGTCGGCATTGGCGAGATCGACCTCAGCGTCGACGGCAGTGTCCGCGGGCAACGACATCTTCAACCTGGCTGCGGCCAGTCCCATGGCGCCGATGAAGCAGGCGGACCAACCTGCGGCAAACAATTGCTCGGGATTCGTGCCGGCTCCGCTGGAACCGGGAGCAGACAGTTTCACATCTAGCTTGCTATCGGAACTGCGGGCCCAGCCGTCGCGGCCGCCGGTGGTATGAGTCTTGCCGGTATAGAGAACTTTGCTTGCCATGATGATTTCCTTTCGATTTTCCTGTTTATGAATCGCATCCGATTTAATCGGATGCGATTCATATTGCGCGAAGCGAAATCGAAAGTCAACGCCTTCCGATTAAATCGGATACGATTCAATATTGGAGCATGACCAACAAGACCGGACCAACATGAGCAAATCGAAGACCGCCAACGCCAAGCTGCCTAATCTTTCCGACTTCCTGTGCTTCGCGGTGTACTCGGCCAATCTGGCCTTCGGGCGCGCCTACAAGCCCATTCTCGAAGAGCTTGGCGTGACCTATACGCAATGGATCGCGATCGTCGCGCTCTGGGAGGACGACCATGTTTCGGTGAAGCGACTGGGCGAAAAGCTGTTCCTGGAATCGAACACGCTCACGCCCATCCTCAAGAAGCTCGAAGAACTCGGCTATTTGTGCCGGCAGCGCGATCCCGCCGATGAGCGGCAGGTCATCGTCAGCCTGACCGAAGAAGGCAGACGCTTGCGGCAGAAAGGCGCGCAGCGCGATCTGATTGCGGCGACGGGACTGGACCCGGAAGAATTCGACCGCACGCAGAAAGCCGTCGCAAAAATGCGCGACAGCCTGCTCAAGCACGCCGGCGGCGATTGATTGTCTGGATGCGGGTCTGAATGATGGCCGGCCGTGCGTGAATCAACGCGTCACGCCGACAGGGCTTCGAGCACGTCCTGCGCCCGGACGATATCCACGTTGCGCACGAGCACCTTGTCGAGTAGAACGCGCTCGACCTCGCCATCCGGATCCGGGCAGCAATCACGCGCAATCACTACCCGATAGTCGAGATCGAACGCCTGACGCGTCGTGGACAGCACCACGCCGCTCGTCGTCACGCCCGCCATCACAAGCGTATCGACATTGGCGGAGCGCAGCAGCGCTTGCATGTCGGCACCGCTGAACGCGCCGACACGCGGCTTGATCACGACAACCTCGTTGTCCTGCGGCGCGACATCGGAATGAATCGCCGTCGCAGGTTGATCGAGCGACAGGACGCCATTCGCCTTGATGACCGAGAAGATGCGGTTGCGCCCGCTGATCTCCGGATACCCCGGACGGAAGCCGACCATCACGTAGACGACCATCATCTTCGCGGCGCGCGCCGCCGCAAGCAGTTGCGCCGTCTTGCCGAGGATGTCGGCATGTCGGTCCTGAGCGACATTGTTCTGAATAATGAAATGCTGATAGTCCATCACCAGCAAAGCGGACTTCGCAGGATCCAGTTGCAGAGGGGCTGACATCGTCAATCTCCGAAGGCATTCCGTGAGGCGAGCGATCCGATTACGATCGCCGCCACTGTCATCTCTCGTCTCATCGCAGTCAAGTCACCGACGCGTTCAATGCAAACGCTGGGCGAGCCTGATGACCGCTTCGCGCACGCATCCGAACGCACCATTACGGTGACGCGCCCGGCGCGCGTTCCGTTCTCCCGCCCGATTTCGCACCAACATCGGGCATTCCGGAAGTCTCCCGCTCCCCGTCGCCCAGTGCCGCTGCGTTGGCTGACGTGCCTCTTCGTCCTGTGCCGCAAGCGTCTGCACGGTCGCATGGCAACAGGCACGATTCCTGCTACCTCACTGTATCGACCGGTCAGACCAGATGACCCGGCCGCCGGAACACTCCTGTTGCCGGAATGCTTCGCCCCCGATACCCGAGGTTGCCGTCATGCTGCCGTTCACCCGCACCGCTGTCTCTCACGAAGCCGTTGCCGCCACGCTCGGCGCGCGCGCACGTGCCCGTCGCGCCTTCACCACGCTGATGCTCGCCGCCAGCGCCATCGCCGCCCTCGCGGTGGCGATGCCACGCGCAGCGCACGCCGACGGCCTCGACGACATCGTCAAGCGAGGCACCCTGCGCGTGGCCGTGCCGCAGGACTTCCCGCCGTTCGGCTCCATCGGTCCGGACATGAAGCCGGTCGGCTACGACATCGACACCGCCGCGCTGCTCGCCAAGGGCATGGGCGTGAAACTCGAACTGGTCCCCGTGACGAGTGCGAACCGCGTGCCTTACCTCACGACGAACAAGGCCGACCTCGTGATCTCCAGCCTCGGCAAGAACGCCGAGCGCGAGAAGGTCATCGACTTCTCGGAAGCCTATGCGCCGTTCTACAACGGAGTGTTCGGACCGAAGGACCTCGCCGTGTCCAAGCCTGCCGATCTGTCGGGCAAGACCATCGGCGTGACGCGTGGCGCCGTAGAAGACCTTGAACTCTCGAAGATTGCGCCGGCTGACGTCACGATCAAGCGCTTCGAAGACAACAACGGCACGATCTCGGCATTCCTCTCCGGTCAGGTGCAACTCGTGGCCACCGGCAACGTCGTGGCCGCAGCCATTGTCGCCAAGCACCCGCCCAAGCTGCCGGAGCCGAAGTTCCTCATCAAGAACTCGCCCTGCTTCGTCGGCCTGAACAAGAACGAGCCGCGACTGCTCGCCAAGGTCAACGACATCCTCACGGCATCGAAGAAGGACGGCTCGCTCGGCAAGGTTTCGCAGAAGTGGCTCGGCATGCCGCTGCCGGCCGATCTCTGATCTCCGCACGCCTCGCGGACCGCCTCACCTAGCGACTCATCACCGGCTTCACATGCATTACGTTCTCGACTTTGCCGATCTGCGGCAATACCTGATGCTCTTTGTGCGCGGCGCCGCACTGACGATCGCTCTCACGGCCGTGTCCACGGTCGTCGGCGTGGTCGTTGGTGCGCTGTGCGCCGTTGCCCGCGAGGAGGGCCCGCTGTGGCTCAAGACCATCGCGGGCCTGTACGTCGAACTGATCCGCAACACGCCGTTCATCGTGCAGCTCTTCTTCATCTTCTTCGGGCTGCCGAGCCTCGGCATTCATATCGACGAGACGAGCGCAGCCGTCCTCGCCATGAGCGTGAACCTCGGCGCGTACGCCACCGAAATCATTCGTGCGGGCATGCGTGCGGTGCCCAACGGACTGTCTGAAGCCGGGCTGTCGCTCGCCATGACACGCGCTCAGATCTTGCGTCACGTGATCCTGCCGCAGGCGTTCGCCAAGGTGTTCCCCGCGCTCGCCAGCCAGATCGTGATCGTGATGCTCGGGTCGGCCGTCGTCTCGCAAATCTCCGTGCCCGATCTGTCGTACGCCGCCAACTTCGTGCAGTCGCGTACGTTCCGGGCATTCGAAAGCTATCTGATCGTCACCGCGCTGTATCTCGTGCTCGCGATTGCGCTACGCCGCGTGTTGATGCGGTGCGCTCGCCGTCTGTTTCGCGGCACGGTCAAGGTTCGCGGAGGTGCGCGATGACAGAATTCTCCACGTGGGACATGCTGCACGGCCTGTTGCTGGCAGGACGCTGGACTCTCGCGCTCTCGGCCATTGCCTTCATGTTCGGCGGCCTCGTGGCGCTGATGCTGCTCGTGGTACGCGTGGGACGCGTGCAATGGGCAGCGAATGCCGTGGCGCTGTACATCGAAGTGTTCCAGGGCACGCCACTGCTCATGCAGTTGTTCCTGGTGTTCTTCGGCTTGCCGCTGCTCGGCCTGGACGTCTCGCCGTGGGTCGCGGCGGCCGTATGCCTCACGCTTTATACGAGCGCCTATCTGACGGAAATCTGGCGCGGTTGCGTCGATGCCATTCCGCACGGTCAATGGGAAGCGTCGTCGAGTCTCGCCATGCGCTACGGCGAGCAGTTGCGTCACGTCATCCTGCCGCAAGCGCTGCGCATCGCCATCGCACCGACGGTCGGCTTCTCGGTACAAGTGGTCAAGAGCACGGCGCTCGCCTCGATCATCGGCTTCGACGAACTGACCAAGACCGGCACCATGCTAACCAACGCGACGTTCCAGCCGTTCACCGTATACGGCCTCGTCGCTCTGCTCTACTTCGCTGCCTGCTACCCGCTGTCGCTGTGGGCGCGTCATCTTGAAAGGAAACTCCATGTCGCTAATTGAAGTCAGGGGCATGCAAAAGCGCTTCGGCGAAAACCCCGTGCTCAAGGGCATCGACATGGATGTCGAGCGCGGTCAGGTCGTGTCGATCATCGGCAAAAGCGGCTCGGGCAAGAGCACGTTGCTGCGCACGCTCAACGGTCTGGAGCGGTTCGACGCCGGTAGCGTAGCCGTCGACGGTGTGCACGTCGGCGCACGCGACACCGACCTGCGCGCCCTGCGTCTGAAGGTCGGCATGGTGTTCCAGCAGTACAACCTGTTTCCGCACCTGTCGGCCGGCGAAAACGTGATGCTGGCGCAGAAGGTCGTGAAGAAGACCTCGGGCGCCGACGCGCGTGAAGTCGCCCGCAACATGCTCGCCAAGGTGGGACTGGCCGACAAGTTCGACAGCTACCCGTCGCAGCTCTCGGGCGGTCAGCAGCAGCGCGTGGCGATAGCGCGCTCGCTCGCGATGAACCCGGCCGTGCTGTTGTGTGACGAGATCACCTCGGCGCTCGATCCCGAGCTGGTCGCCGAAGTGCTCAAGGTGCTCGAAGACCTCGCCGCCGAGGGCATGACGCTGATTCTCGTCACGCACGAGATGCGGTTCGCGCGCCACGTGTCGGATCGCGTGGTGTTCATGCATCAAGGCAAGATCTGGGAATCGGGCGAGCCGGAGCAGCTTTTCACACAGCCGACTACGCCGGAGTTGCAGCGGTTCATCTGCCAATGAAAACGCCGGGGATTGACGTCTGCCACAGCCGTGCCTCGCACAATTCTGGTGCGCGCCGGGCCGCCCGCAAAACCCAGTGGCGCGGACGTGAGCGCGCGCCTATGATGGGCGGCAGCGGCGCCATCCCCCTGAACCCTTCGCATTGAAATTTCTTCGTCACGATGAAGCTCACACCGCGCGAAAAAGACAAGCTGCTCATCTTCACCGCCGCCCTGCTCGCCGAACGCCGGCGTGCTCGCGGCCTGAAGCTCAACTATCCGGAGGCCGTGGCCTTCATCAGCGCCGCCCTCATGGAAGCCGCGCGCGATGGACGCACCGTTGCCGACCTGATGCACTACGGCACCACGCTGCTCACGCGCGACGACGTCATGGACGGCGTGCCGGAAATGATCCCGGATATTCAGGTCGAGGCCACCTTTCCCGACGGCACCAAGCTCGTCACCGTGCATCACCCGATTCCCTGACATTTGCCCGCGCGTGTTAGTGCCGGGGTTTCCCTTTGCCTTCACCCGCGCGCAGTCCGGTTTCGATTCTTACCCGTATATCCGTATTCGTATCCGTTTCTCCGTCGTCGATAACAACATCCTAAGGACGTCTCATGTCAGTGGACCGCCCCCTCCATGCCCCTGATGCCAGCGAAGTGTCCGTCACTTCGCTGGTGGCCCCCGCCCATTGCGCCGGTCATTCGCAGCACGCGCAGCACACGCGGCATAAGCAGCGTCGTCTTGCGCGCGTGGCCACCGGCCTCGCGTTGCTGGCAGCATCGGGCGTCGCGCTCGCGCACCCCGGGCATCCGGGTCACGATGCCGCCAGCAGCTTTGCCGCCGGCTTTCTGCACCCGCTGACCGGGGCGGACCACCTTTGCGCCATGATCGTCGTCGGGCTGTGGAGTTCGCTCACGTCCAAACGCGTCTGGCTCGCCCCGCTCGCCTTCGTCGCCATGCTCGCCGTAGGCGGTCTGCTCGGCATGTCGCACTGGTTCTCGCTGCCGGGTGTCGAGCCGATGATTGCCGTCTCACTGCTCGTGCTCGGATTGATGCTTGCCACGCGCGCGAAACTGCCGGGCTGGGCCGGCGCCGCCATCGTGGGCGCCTTCGCGATCTTCCACGGTTTCGCTCACGGCGCGGAGTTGCCGGCCGAGGCAAGCGCCATGCATTACATGGCCGGCTTCCTGCTCGCGACCGGCCTGCTGCACTGCTTGGGTATCGTGGCCGGCGTTGCGCTGCGCAATCGCACGGCGTGGGTGCCGCGCCTGCTGGGGGCGGGCGTGCTGGCGTACGGCGTGTCGCTGCTCGCCGCAGCCACCTAAGCCCCGGTCATGCCTTCCTGGAGACGCTCATGATTCCCGGAGAATTGTTACCCGCCGCAGGTGAAATCACGCTGAACGAGGGTCGCCCGACCATCAACGTGACAGTCGCCAACACCGGCGACCGCCCGATCCAGATCGGCTCGCACTTCCACTTCTATGAAGTCAACGACGCCCTGCAATTCGACCGCGAAGCCGCGCGCGGCTTTCGTCTGAACATTGCCGCTGGCACTGCGGTTCGCTTCGAGCCGGGACAGCAGCGTACGGTCGAGTTGGTCGCACTGGCGGGCGATCGACGCGTCTTCGGTTTCGCGGGTCGCGTCATGGGGGCGCTATGAAAATTTCACGCCGCGCTTATGCGGAAATGTTCGGCCCCACGACGGGCGACCGGCTGCGACTGGCCGACACCGAACTCATCATCGAGATCGAGCGCGACTATACGATCTACGGCGAAGAGGTGAAGTTCGGCGGCGGCAAGGTGATTCGCGACGGCATGGGCCAATCGCAACGCACGCGCGCCGATGTGGTGGATACCGTCATCACCAACGCGGTCATCATCGATCATTGGGGCATCGTCAAAGCCGACATCGGGCTCAAGGACGGCCGGATCTGGGGCATCGGCAAGGCCGGTAATCCGGACATCCAGCCCGGTGTCACCATTCCGCTGGGCGGCGCGACAGAAGTGATCGCCGGTGAAGGGATGATCGTCACGGCGGGCGGCATCGATTCGCACATCCACTTCATCTGCCCGCAGCAGATCGACGAGGCGCTCTCGTCGGGCGTGACCACGCTGCTCGGCGGCGGCACCGGACCCGCGACCGGCACGAACGCAACCACCTGCACGCCCGGGCCGTGGCACATGGAACGCATGCTGCAAGCCGCCGACGGCTGGCCGATCAATCTCGGCTTTCTCGGCAAGGGCAACGTCAGTCAGCCGGAGCCCTTGCTCGAGCAGATCGAAGCGGGCGCCATCGGCCTGAAGCTGCACGAGGACTGGGGTTCCACACCTGCGGCCATCGACGCCTGCCTGTCGGTGGCCGACGCGACCGACACCCAGGTCGCGATCCACACCGACACGCTTAACGAAGGGGGCTTCGTCGAAGCAACGGTCGCAGCCATCAAAGGCCGCACGATCCACACGTATCACACGGAAGGCGCCGGCGGCGGTCACGCACCGGACATCCTGAAAGTGTGCGGCGAGCCGAACGTCCTGCCCTCGTCCACCAACCCGACGCGACCGTACACCATCAACACGCTCGACGAACATCTCGACATGCTGATGGTCTGCCATCACCTCGACCCGGCCATTGCGGAAGACATCGCGTTCGCCGAGTCGCGCATCCGGCGCGAGACGATTGCCGCCGAAGACATTCTCCACGACCTGGGCGCGCTGTCGATGATCTCGTCGGACTCACAGGCCATGGGCCGCGTGGGCGAGGTCGTCATGCGCACGTGGCAGACCGCGCACAAGATGAAGGTGCAGCGCGGGGCACTCGGAACCGACACGGCGCAGTCCGACAACTTCCGCGTCAAACGTTACGTCGCCAAGTACACGATCAATCCGGCGATCACCCACGGCATGGCCCATGAAATCGGCTCGGTCGAAGTGGGCAAATGGGCCGATCTGGTGCTGTGGGAACCGGCGTTCTTCGGCGTGAAGCCAACGCTGATTCTCAAGGGCGGCATGATCACGACGGCGCTCATGGGCGACCCTAACGCGTCGATTCCGACGCCCCAACCGGTGCACTACCGCGAGATGTTCGGCGCACGTGCCGGGGCGATGGCGCGCACCTCTCTGACGTTCGTGTCGCAAGCGGCGTACGATGGCGACGTGGCCGGCCGTTACGGGCTGTCCAAGCGCATCGTGCCGGTGCGCGATATCCGGCAGGTGACCAAGGCCAACATGATCAACAACGACTGGCTACCGCACATCAGCGTCGACCCCGAGACCTATCAGGTCATCGCGGACGGCCAGTTGCTGACGTGCGAGCCGGCGACCGTGCTGCCCATGGCGCAACGCTACTTCCTCTTCTGAACCATGTCGCACGATTCCGAATCACCGGCTTCCGCGGATCACTCGTCTTCGACCGCTTTGGCCTCTTCCACAGCTTCAACCGCTTCAACCGCATCAACCGTTTCGACGCTACGCCGCGTCGAGAAGCGCTTCGAAGCCGGACGCATTGCGGCCCCTCTCGCACGCCGCGCCCCGGCGCTCGTGTTGCCGTTCGATGCCCGTAGCAAGAGCCGCCTGCGCGCCACGCTGGAAACCGGCGAAGAGGTCGCCCTGTTTCTACCTCGCGGCACGGTGCTGCGCGGCGGCGACGTGCTCGTGGCCGACGACGGCCACTTCATTCGCGTGGAAGCCGCCGCCGAAACCGTGCTGCTCGTGACAGCCGCCACCGCGCTCGCACTGACTCGCGCGGCGTATCACCTCGGCAACCGGCATACCCCGGTCGAAGTCGGCGACGGCTATCTCAAGCTCGAACACGATCCGGTGCTGCGCGACATGCTGCTGCGACTCGACGTGGACGTTGCCGAAGCCTTGATGCCGTTCGAGCCCGAAGCCGGTGCCTACGGCGGCGGACACAAGCACGGTCACGATGCGACCTTTGCCGAGGACTTCGCGATCGCGCAGCAGGTGTTCCACGAGCATCACGGGCATTCGCACGACCACGACCATGGTCACGGACACTCGCATGCGCACTCCCACGATCACGACCATGACCATGACCACAGTCACGGTCACGTTCACGTTCACGGCCCGGGATGCCATCACGATCACTCGCCGGTCCACGTGCACGGCCCCGACTGCGCTCACTCGCACGCGCATGACGAGCATCATGGTCACGCCCATGTCCACGGTCCCGACTGCGGGCATGACCACTCCCCTACGCCGGACAGCGCCGCTGCCGACAACGAATCTCTCCCTGTGAGTCCAACCGATGACGGCAAGTCTGGCCAGTCCTCTCACTGAACCGGTTGCCTCCGCATCGCTGCAGGCGCTCGCAGCGCTGCTTCATCTCGCCTCGCCGGCGCTGCCCATCGGTGCCTTCAGCTATTCGCAGGGCCTCGAAGCCGCCGTTGAACACGGCATCATTCACGACGCCCCAAGTGCGGAGCGCTGGATCGCCAGTCAACTCGACGGCGTTTTCACGACCGGCGAGATGGCGCTGCTTGCGCGTCAGTGGCGTCACTGGCAATCGGGCGATGCCGCCTCGCTCAGCCGCGTGAACGACTGGCTACTCGCCACTCGCGAGACCGCCGAATTGCGCGCGGAAACCGAGCAGATGGGCTGGTCGCTCACACAACTCGCACGCTCGCTCGAATGGGGCGAGCCAGCGCAACGGGAGTGTCTGTCCTCGCTACGCCCGGTGGCATTGCCGACGGTCTTCGCCTTCGCAGCGTTGACGCACGGTGCCGCGCTGCCCGACACGCTCGTCGCTTACGCGTTCAGTTGGCTCGAGAACCAGGTCGCCGGTGCGCTCAAGGCGGTTCCACTCGGGCAATTGGCTGCGCAACGCGTGATCGTCGCCTTGCGCCCTCGTGTGGTCGACGCGGCCCATCGAGCGGCGTCATTGCCTGACGACCAGATCAACACGTTTTCCCCGGCGCTCGCGATTCTCGCGTCGCGCCACGAGACACAGTATTCACGCCTGTTCCGTTCGTGAGACGCGATACGTCGCGTCTCCCCTTTTGTCTTTTCTCCGCCACCCACGACATTCGCTATGACGACCTCTGCCAACGCCCGTCGTACCAAGAAGAATCCGCCGCTGCGTGTCGGCATCGGAGGCCCGGTCGGCTCCGGCAAGACGACCCTGACCGAGATGCTCTGCAAAGCCATGCGCGAGCGTTACGATCTCGTGGTCATCACCAACGACATCTATACGAAGGAAGACCAGCGCCTGCTGACGGTGGCCGGCGCGCTGGAGCCCGAACGTATTTTCGGTGTCGAAACCGGAGGTTGTCCGCACACGGCGATTCGCGAAGATGCGTCGATCAATCTGGAAGCCGTCGAGCGCATGCTCGAACGTTTTCCCGACGCCGATGTGGTCTTCATCGAATCGGGCGGTGACAATCTTGCCGCCACCTTCAGTCCTGAACTCTCGGATCTCACGATCTATGTGATCGATGTCGCGGGCGGCGAGAAGATCCCACGCAAGGGTGGCCCGGGCATTACCAAGTCGGATCTCCTCGTCATCAACAAGACCGATCTCGCCCCGTACGTCGGCGCCTCGCTCGACATCATGCGGTCGGATACGCAAAAGATGCGCGGCATGCGTCCCTTCGTCATGGGGAACATGAAGGAGGGCAAAGGCCTTCAGGAGATCATCAGTTTTATCGAGGCGCGGGGGATGCTGGCTTGAGGTGATGCGCGAAGCCGCCGGCCGGAAGTACGTCAATCGTTGAACGGGTAGTCCTTGGGAAGCCAGGGACGATTGACGTTATGTAGTGACAGGATGGTGACCGCGTTCTCCTTCAATCGGTAGATCATTTTGTAGCGCTTGTGAGGCACTAACACTCGGGGATTTCTGGCGCTGTGCGGACGTCCCGTCGTGGGAAAAATACGCAGATTCCTTAACGCTCGCTCCACGGACACATTGCGTTGTAAAGCGGCGCCGGGACTGGCGTTTGATAATTGGTTCCAGAGGATGACGCGTTCGCGCAGGGCATATCCCGACCAACGAGTCGTCACACTCACAGCGTATCCGACAGCCTCCGGCTATAGTCGGCGAACTGGGCGCTGACCACGTCATCGGGCACGGTACGCCCCGCCTCGGCATCCCGAAGTCCCATGAGAAGTCCAACAAATTCGTCAGCCTGAATTTCTCGCGGATCGTGCGGGGACTCGAAATACGCTTCGTTGAGGTCGACAGAACATTCCGTTGTTACGACTTCGCTGGGCAGCTTGCGTCCTGCCGCTACGTCGGCGAGGCCGCGGATCGTCGCGTCGTAGAGGATCTTCGCTTCCTCTTCAACACTGAGGTTATGGCGCGAGGAAACGGCATGCGCCAGTTGACGGCGCACGAAGGTATCGGGGCTTTGATCGACAATTTGCATCGTGATTCCTGACCAGGATTTGGGCGGGGGGCCACTCACACGAGTGTTGCCAAATTAATCGTCAGGGGTGGGTCGAGTCAATCGGGTCGGCCTGTTTCTCGGGCGATTCCTAATGGGATCGCCCGCCATTCCGATAACCGACGAAGACTATCGCTGCGTCACCGAGAATCCGTGTTCGCGTAGCAGTTGCAGTACCCCATGCGGACCGCCGAGATGGAGCGTGCCGATGGCGACAAACACCGGCTTGCTCGGGTCTGCCAGAAAAAGCATGCGTGCCAGAAAACGCCGGTTGCGCGAGTACAGAATGCGCTCGTCGATGGCGTCGGCCAGTGCCACGTTGCGTCGCACTTGCATGGCCTTGCTCTGCGACCAGTCGAATACCAGCTCCGCATCGCCGGCGCGCCACAGGCGGTGCAACTCCTCCACCTGCGCCGTCGCTGTCTTAGGCGTAAGCACCAACTCCTGCGCCAGCAATTCGTTCTGCTGCGCCGCCGTCAGGCCGGTGAACGCATCCATCTGCTCCGCGAGCGACTCAAGGCCGACGATGCGCCCGCGATAGACGTTCTCCAACTGGTTCTCGGTGCCGTACTCCGTTTGCAGGTCGGCGCCCATCGAATCCAGCGTCTCGACGAGCAGTGCCGCCAGCCATGGCCGCATGTGACGAATCTCGGCGAGCATCGCCGGATTGCCCTTGAGACGATCGCGCAACTTGCGCCATAGCGGCGCCGGGATCAGCTTCGGCAGACAGGCACGCGAGCACATGCCGTACTTCTGCACATCGTCCTGCGACATCGTCAGATCGTCAGGCGATAGCTCGAACGCCACCACGTTCGACACGCGCAGCGCATCGACCACGACTTTGCGGAACGGATAGTCGTCGGGCTTGCCGACGTGCAGGGTGCCCATCACGTAGATGGTCATGTCGCCCTTGCGGGCTTCGTAGAACGGGAGATTGGCGCCCGGCGGCGATTCGCCGGGCTCCGGCACCACCAACGGTAGCGTTCGCGGCGTCATCGCACGCGGCGTCACGGTCGACGCCGCGTCCAGCGTGACGGCGAGCGTCATCAGCAGGCAACCAAGCAGCCAGCCGGTCAATGCAACGCCCCGGCGAACAGGTGTCGCGCGTGGTGGTCCACCCAATCTCGTCATCCCTCAATGTCTTCAACCCGATGGCACGCCACCAGACGTCCTTCGAGCTTGCGCAATTGCGGCACTTCCTCGCGGCAATGGTCGACGGCGTACGGACAGCGCGGCGCAAACGCACACCCCGGCGGAGGCCGCAACGGCGATGGCAATTCGCCGATCAGCGGAATCTTGACGCGCCGCTCGGATGCCTTGATCGCCGGCGTCGCCGACATCAGTGCCTTGGTGTACGGATGCAGCGGCTTGCCGAACACGGCGGCCTTGGGACCGTGTTCGACCGCGCGGCCGAGATACATCACCATGACGTCGTCGGCCACATGCTCGACCACGGCGAGATTATGCGACACGAATACGTAACTCGTCGCGTATCGGTCCTGCAAATCCATGAAAAGATTCAGGATCTGTGCCTGAATTGAGACATCCAGGGCCGAAACGGGCTCGTCCGCGACCACGATGGCGGGCGACATGATCATCGCCCGGGCAATCGCCACCCGCTGCCGCTGTCCGCCCGAGAACATGTGCGGATAACGCGCCACATGCTCCGGACGCAAGCCCACCGTACGCATCATCGTCGCGATCTTCTCGCCCCGCTCGGCGCGGCTGAGCGAGGTATTGATGGCCAGCGGTTCGTCGAGCGCCTGTCCCACCGTCTTGCGGGGGTTGAGCGACGCATACGGGTTCTGGAACACCATCTGAATGCGCGTGCGCAACGGCGCCAGATCGCCTGTCGACGCCGACGTGGTCTCGGTCGCGTCGATGGCGAGTCTGCCGGATGTCGGGGATTCGATCAACGTCAGCACCCGGGCCAGCGTCGATTTGCCGCACCCCGACTCGCCAACCACCGCCAGCGTCCTGCCAGCCGCCAACTCGAACGACACGCCATTGAGCGCCTTGACGGTGGCCTGTCCGCGCATCAGCCCGCGGTTCACCGTGTAGAAACGCGTCAGATCCTGCGCGGCCAGCACCAAAGCGCCACCGTCACGGCCTGAGCCGTCCGTTGCAGGGGCCTGCGGGGCTCCCGGAGGCGTCGCGAAAACGGTTTCACTCATAGCGCTCCTCCTGTTGTCGGTACGCCCGCCACCGCATGCGGCAGCGGCTTGAAGCATCGCACCAGCGGCGAGCCGCTCGCCTGCGGGCCGACGTACGGCTCAAGTGCTGGTTGCACCGTGCGGCAATGGTCGTCGGCATACGGACAGCGCGGCGAGAGCAGACAGCCCGCGGGACGGTCGTCCCGCCCCGGCACCACGCCCGCCAGCGTGTGCAGCCGGCGCACGCCCCGGTTGTGTTCCGGAATCGCGGCAAGCAAGGCTTCCGTATAGGGATGATGCGGCGCGTCGAACAGCGCCGGCACCTGCTGCACTTCGATGACCTGCCCCGCGTACATCACGGCCACCCGGTGCGCGACCTCGGCCACCACCGCCAGATCGTGCGAAATCAGCACAAGCGCCATGCCGTAGTCCTTCTGCAATTGCAGCAGCAGGGCCATGATCTGCGCCTGAATCGTGACGTCGAGCGCCGTCGTGGGCTCGTCGGCGATCAGCAGTTTGGGACGGCAGGCAATCGCCATCGCGATCATCACCCGTTGATTCATCCCGCCGGACAGTTGGTGCGGATAGGCACCCAGCCGGTTAGCAGCGTCAGGGATCTCGACCTGCTCCAGCAGTTCGATGACGCGATCCTGCAACGCCCGTCCGCGCAGCCCCATGTGACGACGCAGCACCTCACCGATCTGGTAACCGACGGTGTAGCTCGGGTTCAGACTCGTGAGCGCGTCCTGAAAGATCATCGACACGTCGCGCCCGACGATGCTTCGCCGTTCTCGCGCAGACGCATGCAGCAGATCGCGACCGTCGAAGCGCACTTCGTCGGCACGCACACGGCCAGGCGCGTCGATGAGTCCCATGAGCGCGAGCATCGTCACGCTCTTGCCCGAGCCGGACTCGCCGACCACGCCGAGAATCTCGCCCTGGCCGACGTCGAGGTCGATGGCGTCGACGGCACGCGCGCCGTCGAAGTCGACCGATAGATTTCGAATGGAGAGCAGACTCATGCGATTCGCTTCAGTTTGGGGTCGAGTGCGTCGCGCAGGCCGTCACCGACCAGATTGATCGCGAGCACCGAAATGACGATCGCAAGTCCCGGCAACGTGACAATCCACCAGGCACTTTCCATATAGTCGCGGGCAGACGCGAGCATCGAGCCCCACTCCGCGAGCGGCGGTTGCACACCCAAGCCGAGAAAGCCGAGCGCTGCCGCGTCGAGAATGGCCACCGAGAAACTCAGCGTGGCCTGCACGATGAGCGGGGCCGAGCAGTTCGGCAACACCGTCGAGAACATCAGCCGCAGCGTGCCCGCCCCGGCCATGCGTGAGGCCACGACATATTCGCGCTGCAACTCGCCGATCGCCGCCGCGCGCGTCAGACGCACGTACGCGGGCAACGTCACGATGGCAATCGCGATGGTCGTATTGGCGAGGCCCGGGCCGATCACGGCCACCACAGCCACGGCCAGCAGCAGCGACGGCAGCGCCATCATCATGTCCATCAGACGCATGATCGGCGTGTCGAGCCAACGCGGGAAGAATGCCGCGAGCAGACCGAGCAGAATGCCCGGAATCAGCGAGAGCACTACCGACGACAAGCCGATCCAGAACGACAGGCGCGCGCCGAAAATCAGGCGCGAAAGAATGTCGCGTCCGGCTTCGTCGGTCCCCAGCAGGAATCGGGCGTTGCCGCCGTCGAACCATGCCGGCGGAATCTTCACGTAGTCGCGATATTGTTCGATGGGGCTGTGCGGCGCGATCAGCGGCGCAAAAATCGCAGCCGCGAACATCAGCAAGAGCACGATGGCCGCGGCCGTCGCGCCACGGTTGGCGGTAAAGCTGCGCAGAAACTCCCGGACCAGATGCGCGCGAGGCGTGGCCGTCACGGCGGCGGGAGGCGGCAGCGTAGCAGGCGTGTCACTCATCGTTGACCTCCTTCAGTGCCGAATGCGCGGGTTGACGACGCCATAGAGCACGTCGACCAGCAGGTTGACCAGAATCACGCCCGTCGCGATGAGCAGAATGCCGCCCTGCACCACCGGATAGTCGCGTCGCAGAATGGCGTCGATCAGCCATTTGCCGATGCCGGGCCACGAGAACACGTTTTCCGTCAACACGGCACCGGCGAGCAAGGTACCGACTTGCAGGCCGATCACGGTGATGACGGGAATCAACGCATTGCGCAGCGCATGCACCACGATCACGCGCCACGGCGAGAGACCCTTCGCGCGCGCCGTGCGGATGTAGTCCTCGCGAAGCACTTCGAGCATGGCCGAGCGAGTCATGCGGGCAATCACCGCGAGCGGCACGGTACCCAGCACGATGGTCGGCAAAATCAGATGACTCACTGCCGAGCTGAAGGCGCCCTGGTCGCCCGAGAGCAGCGTGTCGATCAGCATGAAGCCGGTGACGACGGGCACGTCATACTCCACGCCGATCCGCCCGGACACCGGGGTCCATTGCAGATCGACGGAGAACAGCATGATGAGCAGCAGGCCCCACCAGAAGATGGGCATGGAGTAGCCCGTGAGCGCCGCCCCCATCGTGGTGTGATCGAGCATCTTGCCGCGTCTGAGCGAGGCCGCGACCCCCGCGGGCAAACCGACCACCAGCGCGAAGATCATCGCGCACAGCGCCAGTTCGAGCGTAGCGGGGAAGCGGGAGAAGAACTCGTGGAGCACACCTTCGTTGGTGACGATGGAGCGCCCGAGGTCGCCTTGCGCCGCGTGCTTCAGATAGACGAAATATTGTGTGGTGAGCGGCTGATCGAGACCGAGCCGTTTCATCGCTTCGGCGTGCATCACGGGGTCGAGGTTGCGCTCGCCCACGAGCACTTCGATCGGATCGCCGGGAATAAGGTGAATGAGCGCGAACGCGAGGATAGTGATGCCGATGAAAGTCGGGATCACCATGCCCAGTCGTCTCAGGACGAATCTCAGCATAGGACAGTTCCGTGGGGGCTTCGCGCACCGCCCGCCCCCGGCGGAGGGACGGATGGCGCTGTGCCGCGTTAATCAGTCTTAGACGATCTTTTGTCTTGGTGCGGCGGGCAGACCCGGGCGCGGCGGCCGAGTCTGCCTGCTTGATACCAATGGACTACCTCTGGTCAGCGTCAGCCGGCACCGGCCGACGCTGTTGCAGGGTTGCTGGACTCGATCAGTCCAGCGACACGCCGGCGAAACTGTTACGACTGAACGGGCTGAGCTTGAAGCCCTTCACGTTCGTGGCCATCGGCTTGTATTGCGTGGAGTGCGCGATCGGCGAGAACGGCAGTTGTTGCGAAAAGATTTCCTGCGCTTGCGTGTACAGCTTCGTACGCGCAGCAACGTCGGTGGTCTGACGCGCCTGCTTCACCAGATCGTCGAACGGCTTGTAGCACCACTTCGAGAAGTTGTTGCCGTTCATCGAGTCGCAGCCGAGCAGCACTCCGAGCCAGTTGTCCGGATCGCCGTTGTCGCCGGTCCAGCCAATGAGCATCGCGTCGTGTTCGCCCGCCTTGGCGCGCTTGATGTACTCGCCCCACTCGTACGTGACGATGTTGGCCTTCACGCCGATCTTCGCCCAGTCGGCCTGAATCATTTCCGCCATGAGCTTGCCGTTCGGGTTGTACGGACGTTGCACCGGCATGGCCCACAGCGTGATTTCGATATTCTTCACACCCGCCTTGTCGAGCAAGGCTTTGGCCTTCTCGGGGTCGTAGCCGGCCGACTTGATGTTCTTGTCGTAGGACCATTGCGTCGGCGGCATCGGCGCGCCGTTCGACAACTGTCCGGCCGAGCCGTACACGGACTGGAGAATCGCCTTCTTGTTGATCGCCATGTCGAGTGCCTGACGCACTTCCACACGATCGAGCGGTTTCTTCTGCACGTTGTACGCCACGTAGCCGAGGTTGAAACCGACCTGATCGGGCATCTTCAGCTTTGACGCCTTGCCCTGTGCCGAGATATCGGCCTTGAGCGCATCGACGTCGGCCGGACGCGGGTAGGTCGCGATCTGGCATTCGTTGCGCTTGAGCTTCTGGATACGGACGTTCGCGTCGGTCGTGATCGCGAAGATCAGCTTGCCGACCTTCGGCGGCAGATTCGCGTTCCAGTAGTCCTTGTTGCCATCCAGGCGCAGCGTCGCGTCCTTCGTGTAGCTGCGGAAGATGAACGGCCCGGTACCCACTGGCTTGAGCGCGATGTCGCGGGGATTGTTCGCCGTGAGCAGCTTGTCCGCGTATTCCTTCGAGAGGATCGATGCGAACGACATCGCCAGGTTCTGGATGAACGGCGCGTCGACCTTCTTCAACACGAAACGCACGGTGTACGGATCGACGATCTCGATATGGTCGATGTCCGCTTGCAGACCCATGTCGACAAAGTACGGAAACTCTGCCGGATACGCCTTGCGGAACGGCAACTCGCGATCGCCCATGCGATCGAAGGTGAACTTCACGTCCTCGGCATTGAAATCACGCGTGGGCGTGAAGTAGTCGGTGGTGTGGAACTTGACGCCCTTGCGTAGATGGAAGGTGTAGACCTTGTTGTCCGGCGAGATGTCCCACTTCTCCGCGAGCGATGGCATCACACCGGTTTCGCCCGGTACGAAGGCAATGAGGCGGTTGTAGATGGCGTCGGCAGGATCGAAATCGGTGCCTGTGGTGAGTTGCCCCGGATCGAAACCGGCGGGGCTGCCCTCGGAGCAATACACGAGGGTCTTGTTCGGGAGCTCGACTGCTGCAGCGGGCGGGATCACGGCCGCGCCGGCAAGCAAGGTCGCAGCCAAAAGCAAACGCAGGGTGTGAGTCTGTTTCATAGGCTCCTCGGGATTTGAGTTGACGCCCGGCGACGATCCGCCGCCGAGCCCACGAGGGATATTACTTAAGCTTCCCCCGTGTCACAACACGCCAAATCCCTAGCAAACCGCCTGTTTGTGGCGTTTTTGATTAGGAAACCACCCAATATTGATTTGGATTGACTTCTTATACGCCCATCCGTTGGCAAACGATTGCGCGGCGCCTTACAGACCGAGCCGCTGCCACATCGCTTTGGTCGCCGATGCCGCATTCAGCGTATAGAAGTGCAGGCCAGGGGCGCCACCCGCGAGCAAGCGCTCGCACAGTGCCGTCACCACGTCGAGCCCGAAGGCGCGGATCGACTCACGGTCGTCGCCAAAGCCTTCAAGGCGCTTGGCCACCCAGCGCGGCACTTCGGCGCCACACATTTCCGAAAACCGCATCATCTGCGAATAGTTCGTGATGGGCATGATGCCCGGCACGATGGGCACAGCTACGCCCAGGCGCGATGCGTCTTCAATGAAGCGGAAATAGGCATCCGCATTGAAGAAGTAC
Organism: Pandoraea sp.; assembly: GCA_031291335.1. Lineage (GTDB taxonomy): Bacteria > Pseudomonadota > Gammaproteobacteria > Burkholderiales > Burkholderiaceae > Pandoraea. Next base: position 36,491 of record JARLJF010000174.1, read on the forward strand.
TGCGTGATCGCAGCGTTCGCCCCGGCCTTCACCTTGTTGGCGAAATGCTCGAGATCCAGACGCGGCGACTTCGCCTGCGGGTGGTATTCCGGATAGGCCGCCACTTCGATGTGGAACCATTCGCCGGTCTCTGCGCGAATGAACTCGACCAGTTCGGACGCATAGCGGAACTCGCCGATTTCGCCCATCCCCGACGGCAGGTCGCCGCGCAGGGCCACGATGTGACGGATACCGTTCTCGCGATACGTTTTCAGGATCTCGCGAATGTTCTCTTTGGTCGAGCCGACACACGAGAGATGGGGCGCCGCTTCCACGCCTTCGCGTTGAATTTCGATGACCGTATCGAGCGTGCCCTGCTGCGTCGAGCCGCCCGCACCGAACGTCACCGAGACAAACTTGGGGCCGAGCGGAAACAGTTGCTGACGCGTGGCGCGCAGCTTCTCCGCGCCATCGGCGGTCTTGGGCGGGAAGAATTCGAAACTGAAGGAAGGTTGCGTCATGATCGTCTTGTTATCGAGAGAGTCGCTCATGCCGCGCGTGTCGCGTGCACGAAGAACTCCCGGTTGCCGTCACCGCCGGCGATCGGACTGTCGAGCCACGCGGCTACCGTCAGTCCCAACGCTTCACAGGCAGTGCGGATTTTTGTCTCCACTTGCGCATATTGCGCGGCATCTTTCACAAGGCCGCCGCGACCGATGTGCTCGCGCCCCACTTCGAACTGCGGCTTGACCAGCATCAGCAGGTCGCCCGTCTCGGCCAGCAGCGGCGCGAGCGCCGGCAGCACCAGCGTGAGCGAAATGAACGACACGTCCCCGACGATCAGATCGAAGCCCGCTTCCGGCGTGGCGGTCATCGCCGCGACAGGCGTGCCGGGGGCGTCTTCATCTGCGGCGTGATCTGCTGCATGCTCCGCCAGACGCTCATCGAGCATCTCGCGCGACAGATGCCGCGCGTTGATCCCTTCGAGCGAAACGAGGCGCGACTCACCCGCCAGACGTTGATGCAGTTGCCCGTGACCGACATCGACGCCGACAACCTGCGCGACGCCCGCCTGCAAGAGGCAATCTGCGAAGCCGCCGGTCGACAGTCCGACGTCGAGCGCGACACGCCCCGCAACGTCGAGCCCGGTCTGCGCCAGCGCACCAGCCAGCTTCAGCCCGCCGCGCGACACATAGCGATCCTCGCCGGGCAAGCCGTCGGCCGCCGCACGCACTTCGAGGTCTTCATCGCTCGCCACAGCCTGACTGGCTTTTTTCAGCGCCGTTTCGGTGCCCGCGTAATACACGCGACCGGCATCAATGAGACGTTGAGCGGCGGTGCGCGATGTGGCCAGCCCTCGGGAGACGAGAGCCTGATCGGCGCGAAGAGCTTGCGACATGACTACGGGTTTCCTGCAAAGAACCGTCGACGGCGAGGCGTCGACACTTACACGTTAGTGGCGCGCTCGCCGAACACCAGCGCCGACAGAATCCACGAGATCAGGCTGTACAGCAGCGAGCCGAAGAGCGCCGCCCAGAATCCCGAGACTTCGAAACCCTTGACGACATGCGAGGCCAGCCAAAACAGCAAGGCGTTGATCACGAAGATGAACAACCCCAGCGAGAGCACTGTGACCGGCAGCGTCAGCACGACGAGCAGCGGCCGCAAAAACGCGTTGATCAGGCCGAGCACGACTGCAACGATCAGTGCCGTTCCAATGCCCTTGAGCTGGATGCCCGACACGATGTACGGCAGGATAAGAAGCGCGATCGCATTGATAAGCCAAATCAGCAGCAGACGCATGGCAAGCTCCGAAGAACAGACCGGTGCAGGATTGACGGTCCCGCACCGGTGGTGACTAAAAGCGAACGCGGCAACAGTCAGTGCCACCGCGTTGTCTCGTCGCACGTTACCGGCACATCGCACCCCTGCGTGCTCCGTACCGGTTCAGCGCAGCGAAAGATCAATAGCGATAGTGCGACGGCTTGAACGGACCGTTCTTGTCGACGCTGATGTACTTCGCCTGATCGTCGGTCAGCACGGTCAGATCGGCACCGATACGACCCAGATGGAGGCGCGCCACCTTTTCGTCAAGATGCTTCGGCAACACGTACACGCTGTTCTTGTACTTGGCGCCGTCAACGAACAGTTCGATCTGTGCGAGCGTCTGGTTGGTGAACGAGTTGCTCATCACGAACGACGGGTGGCCCGTGGCGCAGCCCAGGTTCACGAGGCGGCCTTCTGCCAACAGGATGATGCGCTTGCCGTCCGGGAAGATGATGTGATCGACTTGCGGCTTGATGTTTTCCCACTCGTACTTGCGGGTCGACGCCACGTTGATTTCCGAGTCGAAGTGACCGATGTTGCACACGATGGCCTGATGCTTCATGGCGGCCATGTGGTCGTGGTCGATCACGTGGAAGTTGCCCGTGGCCGTCACGAAGATGTCGGCCTTGTCAGCGGCATATTCCATCGTCACCACGCGGTAGCCTTCCATGGCAGCCTGCAGTGCGCAGATCGGATCGATTTCCGTGACCCACACCGTGGCGCCCAGACCACGCAGGCTTTGTGCGCAGCCCTTGCCCACGTCGCCGTAACCGGCCACGAGTGCGATCTTGCCCGCGATCATCACGTCGGTCGCGCGCTTGATACCGTCGACCAGCGACTCACGGCAGCCATACAGGTTGTCGAACTTCGACTTGGTGACCGAGTCGTTCACGTTGATGGCCGGGAACGGCAGCGTGCCGTCCTTTTCCATCTGGTACAGACGGTGCACGCCCCTGGTGGTCTCTTCGGTCACGCCCTTGATCTGCGAGAGGCGCTTGCTGTACCACTGCGGATCGATTTCGATGTGACGCTTGATAGCGGCGTACAGCGCAACTTCTTCTTCGTTGGTCGGGTTGGCAACGACCGACAGATCCTTCTCGGCCTTGCTGCCCAGAATCAGCAGCAGCGTGGCGTCGCCGCCATCGTCGAGAATCATGTTGGCGAACTCACCGTTCGGCCATTCGAAGATGCGGTGGCTGTATTCCCAGTATTCGTCGAGCGTTTCGCCCTTGTAGGCGAACACGGGAATACCGGCAGCGGCGATGGCCGAAGCGGCGTGGTCTTGCGTCGAGAAGATGTTGCACGAGGCCCAGCGCACTTCAGCGCCGAGCGCCGTGAGCGTTTCGATGAGCACGCCCGTCTGGATGGTCATGTGCAGCGAACCGGCGATGCGCGCGCCCTTGAGCGGCTGGCTGGCTTTGAACTCGGCACGCGTGGCCATCAGCCCCGGCATTTCGCTCTCGGCGATCGTCAGTTCCTTACGGCCCCAACCCGCGAGATTGATATCGGCAACGTGGAAATCGGAGAATTTTGAGTCAACTACGGCGTTCATCACGCCTCCTTTCTCTAAATAAAGACTAGATAGTGGGACGTGAGCGCCGTTCTTGAGGCTCACACGCCATGCTATCCGGGGGGAAACCGGCGGCCGGCGCGGCCAATGGGAAGGATCTTGAGCCTGGCAGCACAGTGGCTGTCGCAACGCTCCTCAAGATCGGGGCATTGTAGCAAAACTGATGCGTGGCGGCAGGCAACAACCTGGCCTGAAGGGTTATTTTTTGCGAGAAAGATGACAGCAGCAAGACCGGCGAGCGGCGAAGCATCCGCACCGCAGGGTCCAGCGCTCAGATAGGCAGATGCGCGAGCAACGGCGCGGCGAACACCATCAAAATGCCGTTGATCATCATGACAAGACTGGCCACCACCCCCTCTTCGCTCCCGATCTGGCGGGCCTTGGCGGTACCGAAGCCATGAGCGCCCGCGCCGAACGGTGCGCCGCGCGCCATGCGAGTTCGCAGCGGCAGCCACGAGAGCAATGCCTCGCCGAGCAGCATGCCGATGAACCCGGTAATGATGACGAACAGTCCCACCAGATCGCGCGAACCGCCCACCTTGTCGGATACGACCAGGGCAAAGGGCGTGGAGATCGAGCGGGCCAGCAGGCTGCGCGCCATCTCGGGCGGCAGCTCGAACAGACGGGCAAGCACGAAAGAGCTGCTCACAGCCACGATCATCGCGACCAGCACGCCAACGATCAACGCAAACGCATGACGGCGAATGATGTCGCGATGCTCGTAGATCGGCACGGCGAACGCGATCGTCGTCGGCCCGAGCAGCCAGACGAGCCAGCGCGAGTCGGAGATGTACGTCGCGTAGGAGATGTCGCCGCCGACCATTACGGCGATGAGCAGGATCGGCGCGAGAATCGCCGGGCCGAGCCATACCTTGCCGAAACGCGCGTAAAGGCGCTTCGACACGTAATAGAACACGACCGTGAGAACAAGCAGCAGGAGCGCCGTATGATTCATGGCAAGACCCGGCAAGCGCGATAGAGAGTGATGAAGGTGATGCCCGGCCCGCGCAACATCAGCGAGCCATCAACGAACGTCATGCGCATGGGCGCGGCGCGCCGGAATGCGAACGAGCGCACGTTTCAGATGACGTTCGGCACGGCAGGCCAAGTCGACCGCCAGCGCCGTCGACACCATGACGAGCACCGTGCCCACGCCGATCACGGCAAGTAGTTGCAAGCCTTCGTGGCGCAGCAGGTCGGTGTATTCCATGACGGCTGCGACCATCGGCACGAAGAAGAGGATCATCTCGGCCAGGAACCAGTCGGCGCCGCGTTTGATCTTTTCCGTCTTCAGCACGCCGGCCATGAGCAGCGCCACGACGATGAGCAGTCCCAACACGCCGCCCGGCAGCGGCAAATGAAAATGACGCGATGCAGCATCGGCCACAAGATAGATACCGGTGAGCAGCGCAATCTGCCAGACCACGTCGACAACGCGCTTGCTGCGGCTATACAGACGGCTTGCAATCATCTTGGTCATGGCGGGCTCCCGGGTTTGGCAACAATATGGAATGCAGTATAGGAAGCACCGCAACATAAATATAATGAATTAGTCTTATCGGAATGATTCCAAATTGGAATAATTTAAGTATTAACCCTAATAGTGCATGAGAAAGCCTTACGGGACGGGGCTTTCCACGAATTAGCACCAATATGGTGCGCAAGAGAGAACCAAAATGGAACTGCGTGCATTGCGAGGATTTGTGGAAGTTGTGCGACAGCAGAGCTTCACGGCGGCGGCGGAAGCGCTATTCGTTACCCAGCCAACCGTGAGCAAGATGGTCAAGGCGCTGGAAGACGAACTGGGCACGCCGCTGATGTTGCGCGAAGAACGCGGCATGGGCCGCCGGCTCCAGTTGACCGATGCCGGACGCGTCGTCTTCGAGCGCGGGCAGGACGTACTCGCCGCCTACGCCCGCCTGCAGCAGGAGTTGGCCGATCTCGAGACGGTCGCGCGCGGCGAGCTGTCGATCGGCATTCCGCCGCTTGGCGGTGATCTGTTCATTCCGGTGATCGGCGCGTTCCATCAGCACTACCCGGACATTGAGATGAAGCTCTTCGAGACCGGCTCGCGCGCCATCGAGCAAGCGCTACTGGCCGGCGAGATCGAACTCGGCGCCGTGCTGCTGCCGGTCGACCCCACGATTCTCGATGTGCTGCCGGTGTGCCATTACCAATTGCGACTGATTGCGCCGCGAGAGTCGCGCTGGGAGGGACGCGCCTCTGTCGGCCTCGCCGAGTTGCGCGACGAGCCGTTCGTCTTTTACGGCGAAGGGTTTGCGTTATCCGAGCTGGTGATTGCCGCGTGCCGTCGCGCCGGCTTCACGCCCAAAATTGCGGGACGCTCGAGCCAGTGGGACTTCATCGCTTCGATGGTGGACAACGGCGTCGGCATTGCCCTGCTGCCCGAGCCCTTCTGCGCGCGGCTCGACCCGAAGCGCTTCGTGATCACGGATGTGCGCGACCCGGAGATTCCGTGGGATCTGGCCATGGCGTGGCGGCGCGACTCGTACCTGTCGCATGCGGCGCGACGCTGGCTCGCACTGGCGCGCGACATTCTCGGCCCGGGCGGCGACGGTGACGCGCAGGCGGCCATCGCCGGCGGCGCACGCCGAACGTAACGCCGGACACGATCCCCCCGAGGTCCGCGTGACCAGCGGCCCGGCTGGGAGAGAGTCCGTCCGGCCCTTATCGTCCGACACGACACCCCGATTGCGGTATCCTTGCCGCTGACATTTTCCCCCATGCCGCGCGAGCGCGGCGCATCGATACTCATGCGCATCATTACCGCGAATCTGAACGGCGTGCGATCGGCCGCCAAGAAGGGCTTTTTCGAGTGGTTCGGCAATCAGGAAGCCGACATCCTCTGCGTGCAGGAGATCAAGGCGCAGTTGCCTGACATGACGCCGGACTTTCTCAAGCCGCACGACTATCAGGGCTATTTCCACTACGCAGAGAAGAAGGGATACAGCGGCGCCGGCGTGTACGTGCGACGCGAGCCCGACGACATTGTCATCGGCTGGGACAACGCCGAGTTCGACGCCGAAGGCCGGTACGTCGAGGTGCGCTACGGCAACCTGTCGGTGATCTCCGTGTACATCCCGTCGGGATCGAGCGGCGAGGAACGTCAGGCCGCCAAATTCCGCTTCATGGCCGACTTCATGCCGCACCTGCTCGCGCTCAAGGCGGCAGGACGCGAAGTGATCCTGTGCGGCGACGTGAACATCGCGCACAAGGAAATCGACATCAAGAACTGGAAGGGCAACCTGAAGAATTCGGGCTTCCTGCCCGAAGAGCGCGCGTGGCTCACACAGTTGTTCGACGAGCACGGTTATGTCGACGTCTTCCGCACACTCGATTCGCGTGCCGACCAGTACACGTGGTGGAGCAACCGTGGACAAGCCTATGCGAAGAACGTCGGCTGGCGCATCGACTATCAGATCGCCACGCAGGGCATCGCAGGCAAAGCCAAAACCACCTCGGTATTCCGCGACATCAAGTTCAGCGATCACGCACCGCTGACGGTTGACTACGACCACTCGCTGTAACGGATCGCACGATGAAGACGCTTTTGTTCTGCACCAGCTACATGAAGGATGCAGAGGCCTGGCAGCAGCGTTATCAGCGCTGGCTCGACTACTACCGGAATGGGCCGATCAACGCCGACAAGATCCTCATGATCGACGACGGCTCGCCGTATCTGCCGCCTGCCGGCATCATCCAGACGGTGGCGGCGGACAGCGACATTGCGGCGCACGACGCCATCCACGGCATCGCGCGGTTCGAGAAGAACCTGGGCCGGCAGAGCATGAGCCTGTACCCCGGCTGGTGGCGCAGTTTCCTTCACTCGGTGACGATTGCGCGGGCGATGGGTGCGGACAAGATCGTCCATATCGAATCCGATGCCTACACGCTGAGCCAGCGGCTCGTCGACTTCATCAACGACACGCAGTCGGGCTGGCATGTCATGTGGGCCCAGCGTTACGCCATGCCGGAAACCGCCATCCAGATCATTTGCCGGGATCAGTTTGACGCGATGGAGAAAGTCAGAGACGATCGTCCGGCGCTGGATTTTGCGGACATCGCGGAACGTCTGCTGCCATTCACGTCGGTGAATCGCCAGTTCGTGGGGGATCGGTACAGCGAATTCAAACGCAACCGCGGCATCTTCCGTTCGAGAAAATTCAACTTTCTCCCGATCTTCCAGTGGGACTTCTTCTGGGAGCCGATTCCGCATGACGCAGACTTCGCCACCCAGGTGGTCGGCCGCCAGAAGGTCGCGTTCCGCGGCGCCTGAACTGCGCCGCCACATCACACAATTTGCACAAGCCGCACAGTTCGCACGCCCGGGACGGGAAGCCCCGCCCCGCGCTCAATCAGCGTGATCCGCTCGTCGCGGGTACGCCGTCCCCCCCGTCATCGTCAGCGCCCCACGGGGCGACCTTCGGCAGCAGCAGCATGCCGGGCAGCGCCAGCGCCGTGCAGATGAGGAAGAACGTCAGCCAGCCAACACCGTCCACGATGTAGCCGGTGCCCGCGTTGGCAAACGTGCGCGGCACCGATGCCAGACTCGTGAACAACGCGAACTGTGTCGCCGTATAGCGGGGGTCTGTCGTGCGCGCGATGTATGCCGTAAATGCCGCCGTGCCCAGCCCTGCCGTGAAGGCTTCGAAAGCGATCACCGCACCGAGCCCCGTCACCACCGGTCCAGCTTCCGCCAGCCACGCGAAGCCGAGCACCGACACCAGTTGCAGCACGCCAAACACCCACAGCCCGCGGTTGATACCGAGCTTGATCAGCCAGATCCCGCCGATGATGCCGCCCGCCACGCTGGCCCAAAGACTCGTCGCCTTGGCCACGACACCGATCTGCGTCTTCGTGAATCCCAGATCGAGATAGAACGACGTGGCCAACGACGTCGCCATCGAATCGCCCAGCTTGTAGAGGAAGATGAACGCGAGCACCAGCAGCGCCTGCGACCAGCCACCGCGCGTCACGAACTCGTGAAACGGCTCCACCACGGCCTCGCGCAAGGTCTTGGGCGGCGTGCCACGAATCTCCGGCTCCTTGACGACGAGCGTCATCACGATACCCGGCAACATGAACGCCGCCGTCACGAAGAACACCTGCGACCACGGCAGATGGTCGGCCATGATGAGCGCCAGCGATCCCGGCACGAGTCCCGCTACCTTGTAGGCGTTCACGTGCATGGCCGTGCCCAGACCCTGTTCGCGGTCGGAGAGCAACTCGCGTCGGTACGCGTCGAGACAGATGTCGAGACTCGCACTGAAAAACGCCAGCGCCGCCGCCAGCGCGGCAATCGTCATCAGGTCGCGCTGCGGCGAATACGTGCCCATGACTGCCACGGCGCCGGCCACCAGCAATTGCGTGATGAACATCCAGCCGCGCCGCCGCCCCGGCTTCCATCCGAAAACATTGGGCGCGAAGCGATCCATGAGCGGCGCCCACAGGAACTTCCACGTATAGGGAAACTGGATCAGTGCGAACAGGCCGATCGACTTGAGATCCACGTGCTCGCTGCGCAGCCATGCCTGCACGAGATTGAGCAGGATGAACAACGGCAAGCCGGAGGTGAAGCCCAGAATCACGCAGATGAGCATCCGCGTGGGGTGGAAGACACGCCCGTCGTCGGGCGGCAGCGAATCGGTCATGGAAAGGACAGTTGGGGCCAGCCGCCTGCGGTGCGCGGCACCCGGCCCCCCGGGTGTCTTCAGCCGTCAGGGGCCCGGCGCTTCGCTGCCCCGTTAGCTGCTGTCGGTTCAGGAACGCTTGACGCGATAGACCGCAAGACTACCACGCCAGTTCGCGCCCACGGACACGAGTCGCCCGTTGTGAAGCACGGCGCGATCGAGAATCTTCACGCCGACGTCCGGCGCCAGCGCCTCGAAGTCCTTGATGGTCAGCACGCGCACGTTGGGCGTGTTGTGCCACTGGAACGGCAAGCTCCTGGACACCGGCATGCGGCCCTGCAACACCGACCAGCGGTGCGGCCAGTAACCGAAGTTCGGGAACGACACGATCGCTTCGCGGCCGACGCGCACCGTCTCGCGCAGAATGTCCGCCGTGCGGTGAATCGTCTGCAGTGTCTGCGACAGGATGACGGTATCGAAACTCTGATCTTCGAAAAGCTTCAGACCGTCTTCCATATTCTGCTGAACGACGTTGATGCCGCGCGTTGCCGAGGCGAGAACGCCGGCGTCGTCGATCTCGATGCCGTAACCGCTCACGTCAAGTTCGTCGATCAGCAGGCGCAACAGCGAACCGTCGCTGCACCCGAGATCGAGCACCTGCGACGACGGCTCGATCCAGCGAGCGATGACCCGGAAATCCGGCCGGTCGGACAGCGACGCCGAAATGCGGTCACGCGACGCCGCCAGATGCGCCGCCTGCGCGCTGGTAGCCGGTACAGTGAACTGACTCATACCCCGACCTCCCGGGCGATACGTTCGTAATAGGCGCGCACCAGATTGTGATAGCGCGAGTCGGTAAGCAGGAAGGCATCGTGGCCGTGCGGCGCGTCGATCTCGGCGTAGCTCACGGTGCGGCGCGTATCGAGCAGCGCCTTGACGATCTCGCGCGAGGGCGTGGGCGCAAAGCGCCAGTCGGTCGTGAACGACACGATCAGGTATTTGGCCGTGGTATGCGACAGCGCCTTCGCCAGATCACCGCCCACGGTTCGTGCCGGGTCGAAGTAATCGAGCGCGCGCGTAATCAGCAGATAGGTGTTGGCGTCGAAATACTCGGCGAACTTGTCGCCCTGATAGCGCAGATACGACTCCACCTCGAACTCCACGTCGAAGCTGAAGCGATAGTTGTCGTCCTGCCCGTTACCGTTGCCATTGCCGCCTTCGTTGCCGCTGGCTTTCACACCATCCACCAGCGCTTCGGCGCGGCGCAACGCGCGGCCGAATTTGGTCGCCATGTCCTCGTCGGACAGATAGGTGATGTGACCGATCATGCGCGCCACGCGCAGCCCGCGTCGCGGCACCACGCCGTGCGCGTAATAATCGCCGCCATGGAAATCCGGATCGGAGAGGATGGCCGAGCGCGCCACTTCGTTGAACGCGATGTTCTGTGCGGAGAGCTTGGGCGTGGAGGCGATCACCAGACAGTGACCCACGCGCTCGGGATACATGATGCTCCACGCGAGCGCCTGCATGCCGCCCAGGCTACCGCCCATCACGGCGGCAAACTTCTGAATGCCGAACGCGTCGGCCACGCGCGCCTGCGCGTTGACCCAGTCTTCCACCGTCACAACGGGGAAGCGCGCGCCATACGGCGTGCCGGTGGCGTCATTGAGGCTCATCGGGCCGGTCGAACCGAAGCACGAGCCGAGGTTGTTCACCCCGATGACGAAGAAGCGATTGGTGTCGAGCGGCTTGCCGGGCCCGACCATGTTGTCCCACCAGCCGACGTCCTTGGGATTGTCGGCGGCGATACCGGCCACGTGATGCGACGCGTTGAGCGCGTGACAAACCAGTACCGCGTTGCTGCGATCGGCATTGAGCTCACCATAGGTCTCGACCATCAGGTCGTAGCCCGCGAGTGTGCTGCCGTTCTGCAGTGCCAGCGGCTCAGCGAAATGCATCCGCTGTGGCGTGACGATTCCGATTGAAGATTCCATAAATCCCTGTCCGAAACATGCCGTGGCCGGCGTCCCTGTCGACAATGATCGACGGACGGCGTCCTGAAGCGTTCTGTGCGGGAAAAGGGGTCGACGGAAAAACGGCGGGGTGCGCTAACGACCTCTTTAGCCGCATTTTTAATGAATGTCAGTGCCCGGGAAACCCCCGGCAGAGTCATTCGCGCGCCCGCAAGCGAGTCACCAAATCGGCGCGCCAATCATCGCGACAGGACCGGTCCAATCTCCGGCGGCCCCGTCACGGGTTGCAAAAGTATAACGTAATCTGCGCTGAGGGCGCAGACCACCTGGTCTCAGCGCAGAAGGGCTGCGACCTGCGGCTCGGCACCTTCGGCGGGCAAGCGCTTGAAGCCACTCTTCGCGAAGCGATGCCAGCGGCCAAGCACGTAGGACACGAGCAGGTTGGCGCGCGAGTTCGCGTCGAACGTCTCCGGCAGCGTGCCCTGTGCAGCGGCCAGCCGCAGCACCTGGCGCAGCGACGCCTCGATGCGGTCGAGCAACTGGTTCATGCGCTCCTGCAAACGCTCGTGTTCGCCGACCAGCGCTTCGCCGGTCAGTACACGCGTCATGCCCGGGTTCTTCTCGGCGAAACCGAGCAGCATCAGCACGATGGCACGCGCCTGGGTCACGCCGTCCTGATCCTGAGCGGAGATCTGATTGATCAGGCCGAAGATGGTCTGTTCGATGAACTCGATCAGGCCCTCAAACATCTGGGCCTTGCTCGCGAAATGGCGATAGAGCGCCGCTTCGGAGACATCGAGACGCGCGGCGAGCGCGGCCGTGGTGATCTTCTCACCCTTGGGCGTTTCGAGCATGGCGGCGAGGGTCTGCAACACCTGCACGCGGCGTTCACCCGGTTTGGGACGGGTTGTCTTTACCGGCGCGGGCGCGGCCTCCAGCGCATCGGCAGCGCCGTATCCGGCACCGCTCGAAGAGTTTTCCTGCTGCATCGTCTGGTCGTTATCGGTAGGAATTTGATTGTCGGGCGGCCTGGGCTAGGACCCCGGTCGCTAGGCGCGCCCGTAACTCGCGCAGAGATTGTACTTTGATATCTACGTAGTGTGGGCGCCCACTGCGCGGCATCGCGTCGCCAAGACTGTTTCTGATCGGCAGATGCCCCGTGATCCAGACCGTCCTGATGCCGAAATGCCGCAGGTGTTTCAGGTGCGAACGCGTGTCCTCCACCAGCCATGTGCGGTGGGGTGCAAGACCCTCGCGCGCCAGCAGCCGGCGCAACATACTCGCGTCGGGTTTGGCCCGCCAGGCACGTCGGTCCGCCATGTCCTCAATGCTCACACAGCGCTCGAAGTGCCGGCGAATGCCCAACGCCTCGACGATCGGCATGGCGTAGTGCGCGGGCGCGTTGGTCAGCAGAATCTTGCGTCCCGGCAATCCGGCCAGCAGCCGGGCGATGCCGCGCTCGGCGCGCAGCACCTCGATCAGCGGCGGCAGTTCGTGAACGCGCGCCAGAAACTCGTGCGGATCGATCGCGTGATGCTTGATGAGACCGAGCAGCACCGCCCCGTACCGCTCCGTATAAGAAGAGCGCAGATGATTGGCCTCGTCCTGCGACAGTCCCAGCTTCTCGGCGATATAGGCGGTCATCGCGCGGTTGATGCGCGGAAAGATCGCGTGCGACGCGTGATGCAGCGTGTTGTCCAGATCGAACAGCCAGACCGGACCGCGCGTGCCGCGTTCACTACGCGCGCGGGGCGCCCGGCGTCGCCGGCTCAGAACGTGAGAAGAAGGCACGGAGATAGCAGATTCATGCGAGGAGATACGAGAAGATGACCACACCGCCCGGGCAGTTGCCCGTCTTGTCGGAGAATGCGATGCGGTCACGGCAAGGCACGATGCTAGCGCGCGAGGCCCACTTTGACAAATCGGCTCAGCCAGCCTTACGACGGCTCCCGTCCGCACGGGCTTCACGGGACATCCGGACCTGCCGACGTACCGATGCTACCAACGGGTGCTGCCGGCGGGTGCTACCGCGTTACCCGGCGCGCGACCTGGCCCGCACCCGCAGCAGGCTCACCCCGCCGCCGAGCGCCGCCAGCACAGTGGCGGTCACCATTGCCGCGCGCGCCCCGTCATCCCCGTAGAGATCGAACAGCAGCGCCACGACGGCGGCACCGAGCGTCATGCCGACCGTGCGTGCAATCGTCATCAGTCCACTCGCGGCACCACTGCGCTCGCGCGGCGCTCCCATCAGGATGATGCGATTGTTGGGTGTCTGGAAGAAACCGAACCCCAGCCCGCAAACCGCCATGCGCGCGGCAATGGCCCAATTCCCGGCATCCGCGGGCAACCAGGCCAGAGAAGCGAGGCCAAGGGCGAACACCCCCAGCCCGAGGGCACTCATGCGTGCGCTGTCGAAGCGATCCGACCAACGCCCCGCGAGCGGCGCGATGAACACGATCACCAACGGCCACGGCGTGATGAGCAGGCCGGTCACGGCCTCGCTGCGCGAGAGCGTATGTTGCAGCAGGAACGGCATGCCGACGTACGACAGCGTCTGCGACATGTAGCAGGCGACCGAGGTCAGCGACGAGAGTGCCAGCACCGGCACCCGCATCAGGTCGAGTGGCAACAGCGGCGTCGCGCGGGTACGCTGATGCCGCACGAGAATGACGGCCACCACGAGGCCCAGCACGATTTGCAGCGCCGCCACCCCGTGGTGCCCCGCTTCGCCCACATGCCCCAGCCCAATGATGATGAGTGCAAGCGCGGCCGCGTTGAGCAGCGCGCCGGGCACATCGATGCGGCGTTCGGCGCCCGGCGTTTGTGGCAGAAACCGGTAACACGCGACAAACGCGATCAGCCCGATCGGCAGGTTGATCGCGAACAGCCAGCGCCAGTCGCCAAGCGACAGGATGAGCGCCGCCACGCTGGGCCCGGCAGCCGTCGACAGGGCGACGGTGAGCGCGAGCAGCGAGATGGCGCGTCCGCCCATCTGCGGCGGGAACACCATACGCAACAACGCCGGCACGATGGTCGACATGCACGCGCCGCACAGCCCCTGCAGCACCCGCGCGGCGACGAGCCACGCGAGATTCGGTGCAAGGGCGCAGCCGACCGAGGCCAGCGTGAAACCGGCCACGCCGAACAGGAACACACGCCGATAGCCGAGCTTCTCGCCGAGCGCCGCCAGCAGTAGCACGGCCATCGCAAAAATCAGTTGATAGGCATTGACGACCCAGACCGTCGATGCCGGATCGGCCACGAGGTCGCGCGCGATGGTCGGCAGCGCAACGTTGGCGATCGACGCGTCCAGATTCCCGAGGAAAGTCCCCAGCAGAATGGAAGGCACGGCAATGCGCCGGGCGCTCGCGCTCAGTCCTTCGGCGAGCGACGCGGAGGGTGCCATCGATTTGGTCATACGCAGGATAGGGTGAGGCGAGTTCGAAAGACGAAAGACACGACACGCACGAAGTACAGGAACGTGCGGAAGGAGAAGACGGAAAAAACGCGGCCCGGGAAAACCTTCGCACTTGCAGCGAGCATCATAGCCCGGGCCGGGCAGGAAAATCATGCGCAATGGCGCAGCTCGGGGAATGTTCGGCTGCGCACGGTCATGCCGCACGACGTCTGCCGGATCACTCTCTCGTGGCGCGCGGCACCGCCACCACGTCGCATGCCGCGCAACAGGGAGTGACGCCGCATCGCATCACGCGCGGACCGTCCCCCCGGACAGTCCACACGCGTCAAACGCTCGCGATGCGGCGCTTTCTGGCGTCGTCAGGACAACGGCTCAGAACGTGTGCTGAATGCCCAGCATCGTACCGAACTGATTGCCACCCGTGACGACCGAACCGCCTGCGGCAATCGCCACAGCGCCGTTCTGGCTGTTCGCCACCCAGCCGGCCATGCCATACAACGACGTGCGCTTCGAGAGCGAGTACGTGGCGCGGCCGATGAGCATCGTGGCGTTGGCGCGGCTCTTCAACTGATAACGAATGGCCTGCGCGTCGAACGCCCAGGTGATCGTCGGCAGATAGGTGAAGCCGATGAAGTAGATATCCGAGCGCAGCGATGCAGCGTCGGCGCTCACGTTACGGTGAATCCAGCCGCCGCCCACGCGACCCGTCGACCACTTGTAGTACGCGTTGATGACCGAGTGCGAGTCGGTGTACTGCGAGCTGGTCAGCGGTGCCGCAGCACCCGTGTTCCCGCGCATCTGGTCATACGACGCCGAAATGCCGAAGTTCTCGTAGTCGTAGCCGAGCAAGCCGGTGAACTGCTTGCACGCCTGGTAGTTGCCGGCAACGTTACCGGCGCAGTTCGTCGCGGACGGGCCACCTGCGGCCGAACCATCGCGACCGAAGCTGTACGTCGCGCCGACCGTCAGGCCGGAGAACTTGCCCATGTAACCGATGGCGCTGTCGCTACGTGCGTTGGCGATGTACGGATCGATACTGGCCAGCGAGAAGATCGACGGTCCGATCACGTCGGCGTTGCCCGTCACGTAGAACGTCATGTTGTTCTGACGGCCAATGAGCAACGTGCCCCAGGAACTCGACAGGCCCACGTTCGCCTGACGGCCGAACAGACGACCACCGTAGTTCAGCCCCCCGGTGCCCGGCTGGAAGCCGTTTTCCAACGTGAAGACGGCCTTCAGACCACCGCCCAGATCTTCGACACCCTTGAAGCCGAAGCGCGACGGCACCTTGCCCGTGAGCGTCGGCTCGCCGATGAAGCTGCCGCCCCCGGCAGCGTTGTTGTAGTAAGCGACACCGGTATCGATGATCCCGTACAGCGTCACGTTGCTTTGCGCTTGAGCCAGGCCTGCACCCAGCATCAAGCCTGCGGCCAATGCGTGTTTCACTTTCACTTCTGTCCCCTTGTTTTTGAAATACACAGCTAAGAGGGTCTGCTCACCCTCACGACTTCAACCTCCGGACCGGTGGCAATATCGCCGGCCCGGCTTTTTAAGACGGCGCTTCGGCCGACTCAGGTACTGCCCTTTCACTACCTTCACTGCCCCTATTGCCTTGTCGGGTGATCGCTACCGCCTCCTGAACCGCTTTCGGCATCGATCCCCGCATTTTTTGGCGCGACGTGGGGTGCTGTTTTTTTCCTCACGCCTCGCGGATGAAAGTGAAACGCGCTTCACGGCGGGCAATGCGCCAGCCCTGCGCGGTCCGGACAAACGTATCTTCAAATTCCCCCATGACCTGACGGCCCTGCGCCGGACGCCCGAACGGTCCCGGCGTGTCTTGCGCCGAGCCGCTCCAGAGCAGCACCGTGCTGCTCCCGATCGCACTCGTCGGCGACGTGACGTCGATCAGCACGTTGCCGACGAGATGTCGCGTAAGCCGATCTGCCGGACGATCCGCATAGGCCGCGGCGATGGCGGCCGGCCCGACGAGCGTGTCGCCGTTGGGACGCACGAGTACGCCCTTCTCGGCAAACAGCGCGGCGAGTCCGTGCGGATCGCGCCGATCGTTGCAAGCGACGAAGCGCATCACGAGGTCGTGGCACGCTTGTTTGGCGAGCAGCGCGTCGAGCGTTTTCGCGTCGACATCGGGCGTCATGTCTTGTTGTGCGGTGTCTTGCGTCATACCGGTCGTGCCTGTGTGGGTGCTGAGGAAGGCGCCGGGCGCGCGAGCCACGCCCGCATGGCGTCGGCAACGTCTTGCGCACGCTCCATCGGACTCATATGACCGCTGTGCTCGATGACGCTCAACACCGCGTCCGGCATCAGTGCCGCCATGATTTCGTGACGTGCGAGCGGGCTCCATGTGTCTTGTCTGCCACATAGCACGAGCGTCGGGCAGCGCACGTCGCTTAACAGCGAGGTCGCGTCCGGTCGGCCGAGCAGCGCGTGAATCTGTGCGGCGAACTGGTCGGGATGGCTGCGTTCGATCATGTCGAGAATGGCGTCGAACAGCGGCGTGCCGATCTGGTCCGGATGCACCATGCCAGTCGCCCACACCTGCCCCATCGCACGCATACCGGCCTCACGCGCACGAGCGAGCAACGCGGCGCGCCCGCTGCGTTCCTTGTCCGCCGCTTCGCCGTCGGGCAACGCCTGATAGCCGGTGTCGAGCAGCGCGAGATGCGTCACCCGGTGCGGTGCGCGACGCACGACTTCGAGCGCCACGCGTCCGCCCATCGAATGCCCGGCGAGCGCGAAGCGCGGCTCGGGCGTGGTAGTCAGCACGTGATCGGCCATCGCCTCGATGGTGTCGAGCGCGCCCCACGCCGGAACGCGGCAATCGTATTGCGGCAAGAGCGCCGCAGTCGCCGCCCAGGCCACCTGGTCGCAAAGCAAGCCGGGAAGCATGAGCAACGGGGGACGTTCGGTGCTCATGACTTCCCTCCCTGCGCCCAGACTCGATTGGGTATGCAAACCTCGCCGTCGAACAGCCAGCGGGCCGTGCGCAGCAAACCGGCACTCGTCACATCCGGGGCACCGTCGGCACCGGTGTTGAGCGCCAGGCGTACCGTGAATTCGCCGGTCGGATGTTCGATGGCGAGCAGCGGCGCATCGCCCTCAGGCACCACCGCCATGTCGTGACAGACGGTGCCCGGCAGTGCTGCGGCCGTCGCCACACTGACCGCCGCCAGCACGCCGATGGACGAGTGACAGCGATGCGGAATGAAGCAACGTGTCGCGAGGGCGCCACCGGCCTGCGGCGATGCCACGAGACACATCTTGGGCACCGTGCGCGAGCGCACGTCACCGAGATTCATGCGCGAACCGACAGCCAGACGAATCGCCTCGATCCTGTCGCGCATGTCCCGAAACGCCGCGTCCGCCTCGAGTTGCTCGCAAGACTCCGCGCCGGTACATCCCAGATCTGCCGCGCGCATGAGTACGAGCGGCATGCCGTTGTCGATGCACGTCACCGTGACACCTTCCACGACATCCTGACGTTGTCCCGTCGGAAACAACGCGCCGCAGGACGAGCCAGCGGTATCGCGGAACATCAACGGTAGCGGTGCGGCCGTTCCCGGCACGCCGTCGATGGCGACATCGCCGTCGTACTCCACTACGCCATCAGGGGTCTGCACCGTGGCCACCGCCACCTGCCCCGTGTTGACCATGTGAATGCCGACGTCAGTCACGTCGCCCATTGCGGCTACGAGCCCCCGCTCGATCGCAAACGGCCCCACCCCTGCGAGGAGGTTGCCGCAGTTCTGTCCGTAGTCGACACGCGCTTCGTCGACCACGACTTGTGCAAAGAGATAGTCGACGTCGGCATCGGGGCGCGTTGCGCGCGACACGATGGCGACCTTGCTCGTGAGCGGATTCGCGCCCCCCATGCCGTCGATCTGACGCGCATCGGGCGAGCCCATCGCGGCGAGCAGTACCGCGTCGCGCGTGGCGGCATCCGCCGGCAGATCGTCGGCGAGGAAGTACAGCCCCTTCGAAGTGCCGCCTCGCATGACGGCGGCACGGATGCGCGTTTGGGAATGCATCATGTCGGTCAAGTCGCCTTCCTCACTCGCCTTGCAACTCGTCGAGCGAGTCGACGTAGCGCAAGCCCTTCGCGGCAAGACGCTCGCGCATCTTGTAATAGTCCAGCCCCAGCGTGCCGCCCGCGAGCACGCCGCGCTTGTAAGCCTCGTCGGCACCGCGTGCCGCAGCGGCCTTGGCAACGGCCTGCGCCGTCGCGAACGGCACCACGACCACACCGTCGTCGTCGGCCACGATCACGTCGCCCTGGTTCACGATCTGATTGGCGCAGACGACCGGCACGTTCACCGAGCCGAGCGTCTCCTTGACCGTGCCCTGCGACGAGATCGCCTTCGACCACACCGGGAACTGCATCTCGGTGAGCGTGCCGATGTCGCGGCACCCGGCATCGATGATGAGTCCGGCCACGCCGCGCGCTTTCATCGACGTGGCGAGCAGGTCGCCGAAATAGCCGTCATCGCAGGGCGACGTCACGCCGACCACCACGATGTCGCCCGGCTGCGCCTGCTCGACCGCAACGTGCAGCATCCAGTTATCGGAGGGTGGTGCCAGCACCGTCACGGCGCTGCCAGCGACAGCCGCACCGGCGTAGATCGGACGCAGGTAGGTGGCCATCAAGCCGAGGCGGCTTTGCGCCTCGTGCACGGTCGCGCTGCCTGCGCTGCGCAGAATGTCGAGCGTAGCGGCATCGACACGGGGAATCTGACGAACGACGACGCCGCGAATCATGACAGTTGCTCCGTGACGACCGGCGTGAGACGCATCAGCCCTTCCGCGTACTTGATGTCGCGTGCGGCCGTGATGCCGATGTTGCGTTTGGCCTGCACGCCGCGTTGCAATGCCACGCGCGTGTAGTAATCCCACAGGTGTTCCTGACCCGCCATGCACTCGATGGCGGCGCGCTTCTTGTCCCACACCGGCGTGATGTCCACGAAGGTGTTCGGAATCCATTCGCACTGCTCGGTCTGATGCGGTTCGAACGCGAGCACGGCCGGCGCGCCGATGATCTTCTCGCCCGGCTTGTGACCTTCCGCCTGCGCAATCACGCGCGCCTCCTGCGTGACGTGCATTGCCAGCGGGTGATCGAAGTTGTACGGGTCTTTCTCGGAATGACTCAGCACGAACGACGGCTGCACATCGCGATAGATGTCGACGAGCTGGAACAGCGTCTCGTCGGACACTCGCATCGGGTAGTCGCCGATATCGAGGAATTCGATTTCCGCGCCGAGAATGTCGGCGGCCCGTTGCGCCTCGTCACGACGCGCGACCTTGACCTTCGCTTCAGTCATCTCGGCGCCCTTGCGCCAGAGCTTGGCCGACTCGCCACGCTCGCCGAACGACAGGCAGACGATCTTCATGCGATAACCCTGCGCGACGTGCGTGGCAATCGTGCCGGCGGCCCGCCAGACGAAATCCGCCGAGTGCGCGCTGACGACGAGGCCGGCCAGGCCCTGGGTGGAGGTGTTCTGTGATGTGCTCATGTGATTGACGTCAATACGTGTTGTGCGCTGCCTGTTCAAGTCGTTCAGGGGGAGCAAGTGGCTCAAATGGATCAGGCGCTTTCCAGTCCGACCAGCGTGGCGAGCAATTCCGGCGACGCTGCGAGTTCGCTGCTGCGCCCCGCCCAGACCTCGCGGCCCCGGTCGAGCACCAGCGCCCGGTCGGTCAGCTCCAGCCCCAGTTCCGCGTGCTGCTCCACGAGCACCACGCCCATGCCACCGTCGGCGCGCAGCTTCCAGAAAGCGTCGACCAGTTGATCGACGATCACCGGCGCCAGCCCTTCGAACGGCTCGTCGAACAGAATCACGCGAGGATTGCCGATCAGCGCACGGCCGATGGCGAGCATCTGCTGCTCACCGCCCGAGAGCTGGTTGCCCAGGTTGCGACGCCGCTCGTGCAATCGCGGGAACAGGTCGTAGACGCGTTCGAGCGTCCAGTCGTCGTTGGCGGCGGCGGCGGCGGCAGTGACTGCGCCCATCGCCGAGACCTGAAGGTTCTCTTCGACGGAGAGTGACTTGAAGATCTCGCGCTCCTGCGGCACCAGCGCCAGACCAGCGCGCGCCCGCTTGTACGCGGGCCACGACGAGATGTCGTCGTCGCGATAGCGCACCACGCCGCCGTGGCGCGTGGTGAGTCCGAGCAGGCTGAGCAGCAACGTGCTCTTGCCCACGCCGTTACGGCCGAGAATGGCGACGGCTTCTCCCGCCCCCAGACGCACGCTCAGGTCTTCGAGCACGATGGTCTCGCCATACCCGGCACTGAGTCCGCCGGCTTCGAGCAGAATGTCAGTCATGATGGCGACGCCCCAGATAAATGTCGCGCACACGCGGATCGCTGCGCACTTCGTCCTTCTCGCCTTCCATCAGCACCGCGCCTTCGACCAGCACCGTGATGCGGCGCGCGAAGCGGAAGACCAGATCCATGTCGTGTTCGATGACCATCACCGCCACGTCTTCGGGCAGTCGTTCGAGCAGTTCGAACAGCTTGCGTCCCTGCCCCGACGGCACGCCGGCGACGGGTTCGTCGAGCAGCAGCACCTAGGGGTCGAGCGCGAGACCGAGGGCGATCTCCACCTGACGACGCTGGCCATACGCCAACTCGTTGATGCGCTTGCCCGCGAGGTCGAGCATGCCCAGCTCGCGCAGGCGCTCCGCCGCTTCCTCCACCACGGCCGGACGGCTCGCGAGCGGCTTGCCGATGCGACCGTCGAGACCGCGACGCGACGTGAGCGCCAGCGCCACGTTCTCGGCGACAGTGAGTGTGTCGAACAGCGTATTGAGCTGGAACGTACGTGCCAGCCCGAGCTTCACGCGCTTGTGCGACGGCATCGACGTCACGTCCGTGCCGCCCACGCGAACGACACCGGCGTTCGGCTTGAGCACGCCCGTCAGCAGATTCATCAACGTGCTCTTGCCGGCACCATTCGGGCCGATCAACGCGTGTCGTGCACCGACAGGCAGCGACAGGGTGACGTTGCGCGTCACGTCCAACTGACCAAAGCGCTTGGACAGTCCTTGAATTTCGAGTGCAGCGCTCACGGCGTCACCTCCTTGTCCGTGGTCGTTGCTTTGGCGTGATCGGTTTGCGGCGGCGTCGCCACCGGGTCGGCACGACGAAGGCGCGTCGTAAATCGAGCGGCGAAGCGATCCACCAGACCGATCAGGCCGTCAGGGGCGAAGCGCACCACAACGATCAGCAGTACACCGAGTGCCGCGAGCCAGTTCGTCGGATCGATCGCCGCGATACGATCGGACAGCACCATGAAGACGACCGCGCCGAGAACCGCGCCGTAGAGACGTCCCGTGCCGCCCAACGCGAGCATTACGAGCACGTTGGCCGAGAGCGTGAACGACAGCGTGTCGAGCGCGACGATATTGTTCACCTGCGCCGAGAGCGCGCCCGCGACACCGGCCACGGCTGCGGCGAGGGTGTACAGCATCAGGCGACGCAGGCCGACGCGCACGCCGAGCAGCGACATACGCATGGCGTTCTCGCGAATGCCCTGCACGGTCAGGCCGAACGGCGAGTTCACAAGGAACTGCGTGAACAGGTACACGACGAGCAGCACAGCCAGCGCATAGAGATAGGCCGTGTGACCGTAGATGTCGAACTCGAACAGGCCGAGCACGGGCGCGATGGTGTAGCCGGTCAGGCCGTCGTCGCCCATCGTGATCGACTTGGCGACGTTGCCCGCCTCGTAGAGCAGCGTGGCGCAGGCAAGCGTCAGCATGATCTGCGTGAGCCCGCTCACCCGCAGCACGACAACACCGGTGATGAGCCCCACGACGGCGGCGACCAGGGCACCCGCCACCAGTCCGAGCAGCGGATTGGGCGACACGTGCAGCGCGAAGAGTCCGGCCGCATAAGCACCGCTACCGAAGAACGCCGCGTGCCCCAACGTCTCGATACCGCAGTAGCCCTGCACGAGATCGAGCGAGAGCGCGAAGATGATCATGATCAGCACGCTCGTGGCGAGCGCGAGATACAGATCGGCAAAGAAATACGTGGCGACGGCGGCGAGCAGCAGCACGGCGTCGAGCACGCCGAGGCGCTTGCGACGCAGTGCAGGAGCGACTTGCGCCGTGCCCGCGACCGACGGCAGAGGATTGGTATGAGACATCGTCACCCTCCGCTCAGGCGCGGCCGACCA
This sequence comes from Pandoraea sp., assembly GCA_031291335.1. Taxonomy (GTDB): domain Bacteria; phylum Pseudomonadota; class Gammaproteobacteria; order Burkholderiales; family Burkholderiaceae; genus Pandoraea. The sequence continues at coordinate 59,103 of JARLJF010000174.1, forward strand.
ACCCTTGCGGGCGGATCAGCAGAATGGCCAGCACGGCCAGATAGATCATGAAGGCACCGAGGGCCGGCACGTAGTAGCGACCGAGCGTGTCGATCAGGCCGAGCAACAGCCCCGCGTAAAGCGAGCCGCGCAGGCTACCCAGACCACCGGCCGCCACGACGATCAGCACCAGCACCAGATACTTCAGGCCGTAGTACGGTTCGAGCGGCAGGATCTGACTCGACAGCGCGCCACCCAGCCCCGACAGACCGCAGCCGATTGCGAACGTGATCGAGAACACGAGCGGCACGTCGATACCCACGCAACGTGCCATGCGCGGGTTGTCGACAGCGGCGCGCAGCTTCGCACCGAACGACGTGCGTTCAAGGCCCCACCAGATACCGAGGGCCACTACTGCGCTGCAGACCAGCGCGAAGATGCGATAGACCGATACCGAGAACGCCCCGAAGTCCCACGTGCCGCGCAGACCTTGCGGCACGGGAATCGTTTGCAGCTCGGTGCCGGCGACATGCTTGGCGATCGCGCAGATGATGAACGCGAGCCCGATCGTCATGAGCAACTGCCCCAGACCGTTGGCCGTGTAGACCCAGCGATACAGCGTGCGCTCGAGCACCGCGCCGAGCACCATCGTGCCAATCACACCGACGAGCAATGCGACGAAGAAATCGAGCCCGGCACGCTGCATGGCCCACAAGGTGAAATAACCGCCGATCATGGCAAAGGCGGAGTGCGCGAGATTAACCACGCGCATCACGCCCAGCGTGACGGTAAGACCCACGGAGATGAGAAACAGCAGCATCCCGTAGGCCACACCGTCGATCGACAACGACAGGAAAGTGGCAAGCGATTGCGTCATGACAAATTACCGAACGAACTGAACGACGACGCCTGCGTTACTTCGCAGCCACCTGGGGGTGGCTGACGTGCCACGGCTCAACTACCGATTTGAACGTCTCGATCGGCTTGTTGCCGAGCTTTCCGTCGATGTTCTCCACGCGTCGGATGTACACGTTCTGGATGATTTCGCGCGTCTTCGGATCGATCGACACCGGGCCGCGAGCGCTCGTCCAGGCATAGCCCTTCACAGCCGCAACAGCCTTGTCGCCATCTTTCTTGCCCTTGGTCGCCTTGATCATCTGGGCGATGAGCGTCATCGAGTCGTAAGCCGACACCGAGGCAATCGACGGCAGTGCACCCGGGCCGTACTTCGCCTTGTAAGCCTTCACGAACGCGATGTTCTCCGGCGTCGTCAGATACGGCGAGTAGTGCAGCGCGGTGATCGTGCCGAGGGCGCTGTCGCCAATGGCCGGGAGATCGGTTTCCATCGTTTCGGTCGTGGCGAAGAGCTGAATACCTGCCTTGTCGAGTTCGCGCTCCTTGAAGGCCTTCACGAAGCCTGCGGACATCGGACCCACGGGCATGAACATGAAGACGGCATCCGGCTTCGCATCGCGCACGCGTTGCAGGTAGCTCGAGAAGTCCGTCGTGCCCAGCGGCACCTTCACTTCGACGGCGACCTTGCCGCCGGCCTTCTTGAACGTTTCGCTATACGCGTCGATGGCGTCGTAGCCGGTGGCGAAGTCGGCCACCACGATGGCGGCATTCTTCACGCCCTTGCTCGCGGCGTACTCGACAAGCGGCACGCTCACGGTCCATTGCGTGAAGCCCGTGCGCACGAAGTACGGCGACTTGAGCGTGACGTTGGACGTGCCCGAGTTGCCGATCACGAGCGGCGTCTTGGTCTGGTTCGCCACGTCGGCCATGGCCAGCACGTTCGGCGTGAACGAGCCGCCGAACAGGTACTGCACCTGATCGCGCACCACGAGTTCCTGCGCGAGCTGACGCGTGCGCTGCGGATTCACACCGCCTTCGTCACGCTCCAGGATCACGAGGGTGTCGTCGCCGACCTTGTTCGTGTTCTGCTCGAGCCACAGGTTGATGCCGCGGCGGTACTCCGTGCCCCACCACGACGCCGAGCCGGAGAACAGTCCCAGCACGCCGACCTTGATTTCCTCGGCGCGCGCCGAGACAGCAGTGAGTTGGCAAACGCTCGCAAGTGCCACAGCGAGCCAGAGATGGCGCTTCATCATGGTGTCGTCTCCTCGTCGGCGTCGTGCGCCGCTCCGTTTTTTTGATGTGGTGCGCCGGGGGTTGGCGCACCTTTTCAATATGTCCGGAACAGCTTAGGCAGCCGAAATCAACACGTCGAATGAAACTCCCGCGTCGAGCGTTGCGTTTTTCGTATATCCCCGAGATTTCCCCTACGTTATGTGACGTTTTTTGCGAGGGGAATTTCGCGCTGCGGGACACCTGGCGCGCCCGTTGCGAAACGCCCGCCGCATAAGGCGCGGCGAGCGGTCGTCAGTGATCGGCTCACGAATCGGAAATGGTTCGCGAGCGAAGAAGAGCCGACATGCAACTCATGGCGAATCCGGCGATTTTCGCCGCGCTCGCCGACGGCTTGACGAACGCGACGCGCGTCTTACGTCGGATGCTGCATCGTCGGTGCAAGCGCGCGTAGTTCGTCGAGCAACTGTTCGGCAGCCGGCGACAGCAACCCATCGCGCCGCGTGGCAACGCCGATGGCGCGACGCGCATGTTGCAGCGGCACGGGCACCACGGCCAGTTCCCCCGTGCGCAACTCCGACGTGATCTGCACCGGCGAGAGCAACGCAAGCCGGTCGCTCGACGACAACAGCCCACGCACCACCGGTGAACTGCTCGCGTGGACCTGCGTCTGCGGCAACGCCAATCCTTCCGCATGGAACACGCGCTCGAACACGCCGCGTGCGGGTGTACACGGCAGCGGGCTCACCCAGCCGTACTCGGCGAGTTCCGCCAGCGTGGGCGTGTGTCCCGACGTGAGACACGGATGATCGGCACGCGCGACCACCGACAGATGGTCTTCGAACAGCGCCTCCTGACGAATGTCCGGCGGCACGTCGTTCGCACGCAACGCGCCGACGATCATGTCGACATCGGCCTGGCGCAACTGCCGCACAAGCGCCTCGTAGGTGCCGTCAACGACCGTCACGCTCAGATACGGCGACTTGTACAGCAGGCTGTCGATGGCCTTGGGCAACAGAAAGCCGCTGGACAGGGGCAACGCGGCCACGATCACCGTGCCTTGCTGACGTCCACCGAACGGCGCGAGTTCGTCTTCGGCAATCGCCAGTTCGGCAAGCGCCCGCTTGACGGGGCCGAGCAACGCCTGCGCTTCGTCCGTCAGACGCGTGCCGCGCGGTGTGCGGCGAAAGAGCTTGATGCCGATGAGATCTTCGAGCTGATCGAGATTGCGCTGGATCGTCGGCTGGGAGCATTGCAGACGGCTCGCCGCGAGTGGCCCGCTACCCAACTCGGCAACGGCGATGAAGCTCGTGAGTTGCTGAGGCGCGACGACCGCCGCGAAACGGCTCGCCGCGCGCGCGCCGCCGTCGGCCTGCGACGCCGTGGCCGCGAACGCCTCGCGATAGCCGTTCGCCAGTTCCGCCAGCGCACGCGATGCGCGCACGCCGAGGCGTTGCCCCGCAGCGTTCGGGATCAGACCTCGCCCGCTGCGATGAAAGAGCGGAAAGCCCAGCTCGGCCTCGATGTCGGAGATCGAGCGAGCGACGGCCGACTGCGAGAGATGCAGCATGCGCGCCGCACGGGCGACCGAATCGCATTCGAGCACAGCGACCATCGCGCGCAAGCCGCGCAGCTTGCGACACAGCAGCGTCGCCTCGTTGTTCTGCGGCGCACGACTCCACGTGCCGCGCTCGTGGCAGGCCAGCCGGGGCGCGGCCGGCGTGTTGGTCAGACTGACGGCGGTGTCGATGGACATGCCGGCTCAGCGCATCGTCGGCACGCGCCGCGTGGCCATGAACTGTTCGAGCGTCTCGCCGCGCATGAGCGCATAGACTTCGAGATTGGTCTTGCGCACCACGCGGGCGAACTTCTCCAGCACGAAGAAATTCACGCCGTGACGCACCAGCCCCAGCCAGTCCTGCGCCTGTACCATCGCCTGCTCTTCGGCGCTCAGCCCTGCCGTCGTCATCGTGGCGACGGGATCGCTCAGATACGCCTCGCGATTCTCCGCGCGAATCATGTGCCAGAAGAAGCGATTGAGCTTGAGCGTGCGATTGCTCACGCGCAGGTCGAACGCGTACGTGCCGGTGATCGCCTCGATTCCTTCGAGCTGCGGATTCATGCGGCGTCCTCCTCGTAGAGCGCGACCGTCATGGCAGTCGTCGTCGCCAGGTAGTAGTTCAAATGCAGGCGCTTGATACGCGGGCCCATCGCGCCGCGCATCGACAGCCACATGATTTGCTCGACGCTCTCGGCACCGCCTCGCTCGACATAGTCCACATGCTTGAGTTCGGTCAGCTTCTCGGGCTGATGCTCAAGCAGTTCGAGGAATTCGCGATCCCACGCTTCGTCGTTGTACCCCGCGCGCTCACCGTGAATCTGATGCGAGAGTCCGCCCGTGCCCACCACGACCACCCGCAGATCTTCCGGATACGACTCGATCGCGCGACGCACCGCCTGACCGAGGCGATAGCAACGGCGGCCCGTCGGCAGCGGGTATTGCAGCACGTTGATGGCAATCGGCACGACCGTGCCGGGCCAGTCCGGCTTGTGCGGCCAAAGCAACGGCAGCGGCGATGCACAACCGTGATCGATCGGCTTGTCCTGGAACACGGTGATGTCGAACTCGTCGTTCACCAGCGACTCGGCAATGTGTGCCTGCAACGCCACGTCGCCCCGGATCGGCGGCAGCGGACGCAGCCCCGCGCCCTCGTCGGCGATCGGGAACGACTCGCCCACGCCCAGCGCGAACGTCGGATACATGTCGAAGAAGAACGTGGTGGCGTGATCGTTGTAAAAAAACACCAACACATCGGCCCGCTTCTCGGCCAACCACTTCGCTACCGGCTCGTAGCCCTGAAACAACGGCGCCCACGCGGGATCCTGCTGCTTGCCCTTGTCGTACGCCACGCCGATGGTCGGCACGTGCGACGTACCGATCCCCCCAATGATCTTTGCCACGCGAAAGTCTCCGTCTTTTGTCTTTTGATGCCGGGCGGCGGAATGAAACCACCCGCATTTATGCAGCGCCGAGTCTATCCGGGATCCCGTATTGACATAAAGCAGGGTATCTACTGATGCGTTTAGCAATTACGGGATCCCATAATAAAAAAAGGCCGAATCTGGCAGGGTCCAGAACAGCCGGGAGGGACAACCGGCAGATATTCCAGCGATCGAAAGGAGACGCATGCTGCATCCCACGCCGACCACAGTTCAATTGCGCGAGATGATCCTGAAAGGCGAACTTGCGCCGGGCGAACGTCTGGCCGAAGCCAAGCTCGCGGAGCAACTGGGGGTCTCGCGCATGCCGGTCCGCCAGGCGTTGCCGGTGCTCGCCGAGGAAGGACTGGTGGTGCGCGCCGGGCAGCGAGGCTATGCCGTGCGGGCGCACACGCGGGAGGAGAGTGTCGAGGCGTTGCATCTGCGCGGAGCGCTTGAAGGCTACGCGGCGCGTCTGCTCGCCGAGAAAGGCGCGAGCGCCGAACTGCTCAAGCAGTTGCGCGACTTGCTGGCCGAGGGTGACGACCTGCTCGCCGACCACACGATGACGGCCGAAGTGCAGATCGGCTACGCGTCGCTCAACGCGCGCTTTCACGACCTGCTCGTGACGGGTGCGCACAATCCGCTGCTCGAGGGCTTCATCACGCGTTGCAATCTGGTGCCGTTCGTCGCGCCGCGCACGGTGGCGTTCGGGCACGAAGACCGGCGTCAATACGCCGACATCATTGCGTATGCGCATCGTCAGCATCACGCGATTGTCGAAGCGATTGCCGCCCGTCAGCCCGATCGCGCCGAATTCATGTGCCGTGAGCACATCGTCACGCAGGAACACAGCATGGGCGCGCAGTTGCTCTGACGCCCCCCACCCGAATTCATCCCGACCACCCCCTATCGAAACGAGAGCGCGCCGGTCGAAGGCGCGCCAAGGAGACAAACGATCATGTTCCTCAAAAACACCTGGTACGTCGCCTGCACACCGGACGAATTTGCCGACAAGCCACTGGGCCGCAAGGTCTGCAACGAGCCGATGGTCTTCTTCCGCGACGGGAACGGTAACGTCGCCGCGCTGGAAGACTTCTGCCCGCATCGCGGCGCGGCGCTGTCGCTGGGCTTCGTCAAGGACGGGCACCTCGTGTGCGGCTATCACGGCCTGACGGTCGATGGCGGTGGCAAGTGCACGAAGATGGTCGGCCAACGTGTCGGCGGGTTCCCGAAGACGCGCGCGTTTCCGTGTGTGGAGCGGTATGGCTTCGTCTGGGTCTGGCCGGGCGACGCCGAACTCGCCAACCCCGACGAGATCCCGCATCTGGAATGGGCCGTGAGCGATCAATGGGCGTATGGCGGCGGGCTGTATCACATCAAGTGCGACTATCGCCTGATGATCGACAACCTGATGGATCTCACGCACGAGACCTATGTGCACGCGACGAGCATCGGTCAGGAGGAAATCGAAGAAGCGCCGCCGAAGACGGTCGTCGAGGGTGACATGGTGATCACGGCGCGGCATATGGAGAACATCAAGGCGCCGCCGTTCTGGGCGAGTGCATTGCGCGCGAACGGTCTGGACGATCAGGTGCCGTGCGACCGCTGGCAAGTCTGCCGTTTCACGCCGCCGAGCCACGTGATGATCGAAGTGGGCGTTGCGCACGCGGGTCATGGCGGTTACAACGCCCCGGCCGACAAGAAGGCCGGCAGCATCGTGGTCGACTTCATCACGCCCGAGACGGACGAATCGATCTGGTACTTCTGGGGCATGGCGCGCAACTTCAAGCCGCAAGACGCCGAGCTGACCGCCGCGATCAAGCGTGGCCAGGGTGGCATCTTCGCAGAAGACCAGGACGTGCTCGAAGCCCAGCAACGCAATCTCTGCGCGTATCCGGAGAAGAAGATTCTGAAGCTCAACATCGACGCAGGCGGCGTGCAGTCGCGCAAGGTGCTCGACCGCCTGATCGACGCCGAACGTGCCGGGGCCGAGAGCGCACAGAGTGTGGAGAGCGCGGCATGAAAGTCAGGCTGGCCAACAAGCGCGATGTCGCCACCGACATCTGCGAATTCGAGCTGGTGAGTGTCGACGGCAGCGCGCTGCCGGCATTCACCGCGGGGGCCCACATCGACGTTCACGTGGCCGACGGCCTCGTGCGTCAGTACTCGCTGTGCAACGCACCGGGCGAGACGCATCGCTACTGCCTGGGCGTGCTGCGTGACCCGGCGTCGCGCGGCGGCTCCATCGGCATGCATGCCCTCGCCGTCGGCACCACGCTGGAGATCAGCGCGCCGCGCAATCACTTCGCGCTCGCCGAGCCAGCGAAGCACAGCATTCTGCTTGCCGGTGGCATCGGCGTGACGCCGATTCTTTGCATGGCCGAAGCGTTGTCGGCGAGCGATGCGTCGTTCGAAGTGCATTACTGCACTCGCGAGCCCGCACGCACCGCCTTTCGTGAGCGCTTCGCGCGCGACGATCTCGCCGCGAAGACTCGCCTGTACTTCGATAACGACGGCGAGCGTGCCGATCTCGACGCTATCCTCGCTCAGCCGTCTGGCAGCAAGCATCTGTATGTCTGCGGCCCCGCCGGCTTCATCGAAGCGGTGTTGGCACGAGCGGAAGCTGCGCAATGGCCGGAAGGCAATGTGCATCGTGAATACTTCGGCGCACCGGCGCAAGCGAACACCGACGGCGACCCGCCATTTCAGGTCAAGCTGCACTCGAGCGGCCGTGTGATCGACGTGAAGGCGGGCGAGACCATCGTCGCGGCACTCGCCGCACAGGGTGTGGAAGTGCAGATGTCGTGCGAGCAAGGCGTGTGCGGCACGTGTCTCACGCGGGTCATCGATGGCACGCCCGATCATCGCGACGTCTACCTGACAGACGACGAACGCGCCGCCAACGACCAGATGCTGCCGTGCTGCTCGCGCAGCAAATCCGCCATGCTGGTGCTCGATCTGTAACGCCTGTAGTCCGTTTAGTCCCTGTAGTCCCTGTACGGCATTCCCGTTGGCGTCAAAAGACAACAGCCCCGCTGCGCATCGCGAGCGGGGCTGTCGTGCTTTCATGATCGAGCGGACCGTCAGACCGCGTTACAACGTCCTGTCCTTAGTCTCACGTACGAGCACAGTCGAGATCAGTGCCATCGTCGCCAGAACGAGGAAGTACACGATGACCGGCCAGATCTGCCCGTGGCTCCACGCCAGCAGACTCGCCGCGATCATCGGCGCCAGTCCGCCGCCCAGCACCGTGCCGATCTGCTTGCCGAGCGACACCCCCGAGAAGCGCACCCGGGTATCGAACAGTTCCGAGAAGAAGCTGCCTTCCGGACCGAACATCATCGGATGAATCACGCCAGCGCCGATCACGATGGCGGACACGACGAGCGCCGTCTCCTTGCTGCCCATCATGAGGAAGAACGGATAGATGAAGATCGCCGTGGCGGCCAGTCCCATCAGGAACATCGGACGGCGTCCCAGCTTGTCGGAGAGCATGCCGAACGCCGGAATCGTCAGCATCGCGAGAATGTTCGCGTACAGCACGCCATCGGCCATCGTATTGCGCGGCAGACCGAGCGTCTTGGTGCCATATGACAGCGAGAAAATCGCCACCAGATAGAAGAAGCTCGTCTCTGCCAGACAGATGAAGAACGTGACGAGTGTCGGCCGCCAGTAGTGCGTGATGACTTCCGCGACCGGCACTTTCGCAATGTCGCGATGCTGCTCTGCCGCCTTGAAGCTCGGCGACTCTTCCACTTTGAGACGCACATAAGTGCCCAGCGCCACGAGCAGCAGACTCACGAGGAACGGCAGACGCCAGCCCCACGTGAGCAGATCGTCTTCCGGCAGCCGCGTGATGAGCACGATGGCGAGCGACGCGCCAACGATCGACGTCGGCCCTGCGGCCTGAATCAGTCCGCCGAAGAGGCCGCGCAAATGCGCGGGCGCCCCTTCGACCGTCATCAGCAAACCGCCGACAGACTCGCCGCCGAGCGCGAAGCCCTGCACGAAGCGCAGCGTCACGAGCATGACCGGCGCCCACATGCCGACCATGTCGTAGGTCGGCAGCAGACCGATCATCGTGGTGGCCACGCCCATCAGAATCAGGGTGAACAACAAGATCGACTTGCGTCCGATGCGGTCGCCGAAGTGGCCGAACACGATGCCGCCGATCGGCCGCGCGATGAAGCCGACGGCGAAGGTCGCGAACACGGCGATCATGCCCGCCATCGGATCGAGCTGCGGGAAGAACAGCCGGTCGAACACGATCGGCGCGAGAAAGCCGTAAATGAAAAAGTCGTACCACTCGATAGCGGTACCGAAACAACTGGCCGCCACCACACGACCGTAGTTCGCCGATGCGCCCTGTGTTGCCGACGCCGTGGCGGCGTTAGCGGAGTTAGCGGCGTTAGCCGCGTTGGCGTCGTGGGGGTGAACCTCGCTGGCACTGGCATGGCCGGACGTTGCACCCGCCCCCGCAGGGGCGGTTTCGTACTGTTGTGACACGGTTGTCTCCTCCGGCCGTCTGTTCCGGTCTCCCAGCTGCGGCGGTATGGTGGTCTAGCATTACGTCAGAGGGCGTCCGACCGCCGAGCGTTGCTCAGAACGGGTAGTGACGCGGGGTGGTCTGCACCGTCATCCAGCGCAGATCGGTGAATTCGTGAACGCCGGCCTTGCCACCGAAACGTCCCCAGCCGCTCGACTTCACGCCGCCGAACGGCATCTGCGCTTCGTCGTGCACCGTGGGGCCATTGATGTGGCAGATGCCCGACTCGATGCGCTTGGCTACGCCCATCGCCCGCGCGATGTCACGGCTGAAGACGGCCGACGACAAACCGTAAGCGTTGTCGTTGGCGCACGCGATGGCCGCCTCGTCATCTTTCACGCGCACGATGCCCTTGACCGGACCGAACGATTCTTCGGTGTAGATATGCATGTCGGGCGTGACGTGATCGAGCAGCGTTGCGGGCATGAGTGTGGTGTCGGCACGGCCGCCACACAGCAGCTTCGCGCCCTTGGCGAGTGCGTCGTCGATCATCGCATTGCAGCGCTCGACGGTCGCCTTGTCGATCACCGAGCCGAGCACGACCGGGCCTTCGCGCGGATCGCCCAGCGGCAATGCCCGCGCTTTGGCTGCGAGCTTTTCCACGAAGACATCGGCAATCGATTCCGCCACGACGATGCGCTCCGTCGACATGCAGATCTGGCCAGAGTTGGCGAACGCGCCGAACGCGACACCGTTCACGGCGGCGTCGAGATCCGCATCGTCGAGCACGAGACACGGCGCCTTGCCACCCAGTTCGAGCACCGCGGGTTTGAGATGCTCTGCGCACAGCGCGGCGATGATGCGGCCCACGCGCGTCGAACCGGTGAAGTTCACGCGGCGCACCGCAGGCTCGGCGATCAGCGCCTCGACAATGGCGCCGGCGTCCTTCGGTGCGTTCGTGATGAAGTTCACTACGCCCGGCGGCAGACCCGCTTCGTCCAGCGCATCAGCAATCAGGCCGTGCGTGGCCGGGCACAACTCCGAGCCCTTGAAGACCACGGTATTGCCGCACGCCAGCGGCAACGCCAGTGCGCGCACGCCGAGAATGACCGGCGCGTTCCACGGCGCAATGCCAAGCACCACACCCGCCGCCTGACGCACCCCCATGGCGAGACTGCCCGGCACATCCGACGGAATGATTTCCCCGGCGATCTGCGTCGTCATTGCCGCAGCTTCACGCAGCCCCTGCGCAGCCAAATGCACGTTAAAGCCCGCCCACAAGCCGGACGCGCCCGTCTCCGCCGCCATGGCAGCCTGAAACTGTTCGACCTTGGCCTCCAGTCGATCAGCGGCCTTCATCAACAGCGCGCGACGCTCGCCGGGGCCGGTGTTCGACCACGGGGGGAAGGCGTCCCATGCCGCGCGCGCGGCGGCGCGGGCGTCGTCGACAGTGGCGGCAGGCGCACGCGAGGCGACTTCACCGTCGAGCGGATTGCGTCGCTCGAAGGTGGCGCCCTGGGTCGCGGCAACGCGCTTACCGGCGATCAGCATCGTCAGGGCTTTGGGATCTTGTTGGGCTTGCATTGGCATTCGTCTCCTTGCTCGATTGTTCGTCACGAGGTGGCCTGCACAGCGGACTCGATGGACTCCATGGTCTCAACGGTCCGCGC
>JARLJF010000002.1 GCA_031291335.1 Pandoraea sp.
AAGATCGTCCGCGTCGCGCCACCGAAGGCGGTGCCCGTGGCAATTACGCCCGTCCGGCGCCCCGCGGCACCGACGAGCGCGCACCGCGTCGCTTTGACGAAGATCGTCCGCGTCGCAGCTCCGAAGGCGGTGCCCGTGGCAATTACGCTCGCCCGGCCCACCGCGGTACCGACGAGCGCGCACCGCGTCGCTTTGACGAAGATCGTCCGCGTCGCGCCACCGAAGGCGGTGCCCGTGGCAATTACGCCCGTCCGGCGCCCCGCGGCACCGACGAGCGCGCACCGCGTCGCTTTGACGAAGATCGTCCGCGTCGCAGCACCGAAGGCGGTGCTCGTGGCGAGTACGCCCGTCCGGCGCCCCGTGGTACCAACGACCGCGCGCCGCGTCGCTTTGACGAGGACCGTCCGCGTCGCACCACTGAAGGCGGTGCCCGTGGCGATTACGCCCGCTCGGCACCCCGCGGCACCGACGAGCGCGCGCCGCGTCGCTTTGACGAGGACCGCCCGCGTCGTGACACGGAAGGCGCACCGCGCGGCAGCTTCACTCGTGGCGATCGTAGTGCCAACGCTCCCCGTTCGACGCGCCAGGGTCCCGCACGTGCACCTCGCGCAAGACGTGATGACGACGATGACATCAAGGTCCATCACGACGCCGCCGGGTCGCTGCGCCTGTCGAAGCGCATGTCGGAACTCGGCCTGTGCTCGCGTCGCGAAGCAGACGAATGGATCGCCAAGGGATGGATTCGCGTCGACGGCAAACTCGTGACCGAACTCGGCACGAAAATTCTGCCGACGCAGGAAATCACCGTCGTTCAGGCCGCGCGAAAGGAACAAGCCAATCGCGTCACGATCCTGCTGCACAAACCCATGGGCTACGTCTCCGGGCAAGCCGAAGATGGCTATGAACCCGCGGTCGTGCTGGTCACGCGTGAGAATCACTGGACTGAAGACAATGCAGGCGTGCGCTTCTCGCCGTCGCATCTGCGCAGCCTTGCGCCGGCCGGACGTCTCGACATCGACTCCACCGGTCTGCTCGTCCTGACGCAGGACGGCCGCATCGCCAAACAACTGATCGGCGAAGACTCGGATATCGAGAAGGAATACCTCGTGCGCGTGTCGTACAACGAGCATGAGCAGAACGTCGAGTCGCATTTCCCGGCCGAGCGTCTGGCCCTGTTGCGTCACGGTCTGGAACTCGACGATCAACCGCTCAAACCGGCGCAGGTCGAGTGGCAGAACCCCGAGCAACTGCGTTTCGTGCTCAAGGAAGGCAAGAAGCGTCAGATTCGCCGGATGTGCGAGTTGGTCGGCCTGCATGTGACCGGCCTTAAGCGCGTGCGCATGGGCCAGATCACGCTGGGCAACCTGCCCGTGGGTGAGTGGCGTTATCTGCGTGCTGGCGAAGGATTCTGAGTCAGCGACTACGCCCATGAAAAAGCCCGCCATCAAGGCGGGCTTTTTCATGCCAATCGATGCCGACGCGCCAACGAATGCGGCGCGTCATCGACATCCACCGTCAGTCATCGCTGTTGGGATCGAGCCCCGGGAAGAGAATCTCGGTGAAGCCAAACTTGCTGAAGTCGGTAATGCGCATTGGGTAAAGCTTTCCGATCAAGTGGTCGCATTCGTGCTGAACCACCCGGGCGTGGAAGCCTTCGGCCACGCGGTCGATGCCTTTGCCATATTGGTCCAGCCCTTCGTAGCGCAGCATCGAATAGCGATTGACCATGCCGCGCAGCCCCGGCACCGACAGACACCCTTCCCAGCCCTCTTCCATATCTTGCGTGAGCGGCGTGATGACGGGATTGATAAGTACGGTTTCAGGGACTTCGGGTGCATCCGGATAGCGCTCGTTATGCTCGAACCCGAAGATCACCACCTGTAGATCAACGCCGATTTGCGGGGCAGCGAGACCGGCACCGTTCGCGTGCTTCATGGTCTCGAACATGTCGGCGACGAGTTCATGCAACTCGGGCGTATCGAAATTTTCGACGGGCTTGGCGATGCGCAGCAGGCGCGGATCGCCCATTTTCAGAATGTCGCGGATCATGGGTTGGGTCCTCACATCAAAGCGCGGCCAACATTGCGCGCATAGCATCTTCGTCCAGCACAGGCACACCGAGTGCCTCTGCCTTCGCCAATTTACTGCCCGCCTCAGCGCCCGCTACAACATAGTCGGTTTTCGCAGAGACCGCGCCAGCCACCTTCGCTCCCAGCTCCTCAAGCATGGCTTTCGCCTCGTCACGAGAGAGGGTCGGTAGCGTGCCCGTGAGCACAAACGTTTTACCCGCCAACGGCTGTGGTGCCACAGCCGCAGGCTCAGTCTCCGGCCAGGTCACCCCCGCCGCCCGCAACTGTTCGATCACCTCAACATTATGCGGCTCACCAAAGAAATTGGCGATGGACTGGGCCACAATGGGTCCGACGTCCGGCACCGCCAGCAGTTCCTCGGCGCTGGCCGCCATCACGTTATCGAGCTTGCCGAAGTAGCGTGCGAGATCCTTCGCCGTCGCCTCACCTACGTGCCGAATGCCCAGCGCGAAGATGAACCGCGCCAGCGTCGTGTGCCGCGCTGTCTCCAGCGCCGCCACCAGGTTTGACGCCGATTTGTCGGCCATCCGGTCAAGCGCCGCGAGCTTCGCGACGCCGAGTTTGAACAGATCCGCCGGCGTCCGAATGATCTGCTGATCGACCAGTTGCTCGACGAGCTTGTCGCCAAGACCTTCCACGTCGAGCGCCCGGCGCTGTGCAAAGTGCAGCAACGCCTGCTTGCGCTGTGCCGGGCAGATCAGCCCACCGGTACATCGCGCAATCACTTCGTCCGGCAACTTCTCGATGGCCGAGCCGCACACCGGGCACTCCGTCGGCATGACGAACGTCCGCGCATCCGCCGGCCGGCGCTCGAGCACCGATCCGACAACTTCGGGAATCACGTCCCCCGCCCGGCGCACGATCACCGTGTCGCCGATCATCACGTCCTTGCGGCGGATTTCGTCTTCGTTATGCAGCGTGGCATTGGTCACGGTCGCGCCGCCGACAAATACCGGCGCAAGTCGCGCCACCGGCGTGATCGCCCCCGTGCGCCCCACCTGGACTTCGATGTCCAGCAACGTCGTCAGCGCTTCCTGTGCCGGGAATTTGTGCGCCAGCGCGAAGCGAGGCGCGCGGGAGACAAATCCGAGACGGTCCTGCTCGTCGCGGCGGTTGACCTTGTACACCACGCCGTCGATGTCGTAAGGCAACGACGGACGCGCCTCACCGACCTCCCGATAGAACGCCAGCAACCCGGCCGCGCCTTGCACGACTTCGCGCCGGTCATTCACCGGAATGCCCAGCGTGACATACCAGTCGAGCAAGGCCGAGTGCGTTTCCGGCATGGGCACGCCTACCAACTCTCCCACGCCATAGGCAAAGAACGACAGCGGTCGCTTCGCCGTAATCTTCGAATCGAGCTGCCGCAAGCTACCCGCCGCCGCATTGCGCGGGTTGACGAACACTTTCTCGCCCGCAGCTTCCTGAGCCCGGTTGAGCTTGTCGAAGTCGGCGCGGAACATCAGCACCTCGCCGCGCACCTCAAGCACTTCAGGTGGGGTGTCCGTATTGAGGCTCAGCGGAATTTTCTTGATCGTGCGAATGTTTGCGGTGACATCTTCACCCGTCGTGCCGTCGCCGCGCGTTGCCGCCTGCACGAGCACACCGTGCTCGTAACGCAAGGCGATCGCCAGCCCATCGAATTTCAACTCGGCGGCATATTCGACCTGAGCGCCGAACAGATCGCCAGACGGCGCATTGGCGTCGCGCAGCCCGTCTGACACACGGCGATCGAACGCCTCAACGTCCTCATCGGCAAATCCGTTGTTCAGCGAGAGCATCGGCACACGGTGCACGACCGGCGCAAAGCCCTCGACCGGCTTGCCGCCGACACGTTGTGTGGGCGAGTCGGGACGCTGCAATTCAGGGAAATCGGCTTCGAGCGCGGCCAACTCGCCGAACAGGCGGTCGTACTCGGCATCGGGAATCAGCGGCGCATCGTCTTCGTAATAGGCGCGGTTGTGACGCGCCAGTTCGATGCGCAACTCGGCAGCACGTTGCGCCGCAGCCGTTGCATCGGCCGCCGTTGGCGCGTTCGCGCTCTGACCCGGAACGGAAGTTTGGGACATGCGTGGAAACTCGGGATACGAGAAGTCAGGACATTATGCCTTCGACGTACGCACCTGCGCGTCGTCGATAGCAGTAATCAATCGGAACAAAAAAGCCGCTCACCCGACGGTGAACGGCGTGCATCGAACACGGCGCCCGACAAATCGAACAGATCGTCGGGCGCCGCGTACCGCCTCGGCGTTACTGGCTGAACAGACGGCGCGTCACCGGCGAACCCGCCGGCAGACCGCGCGCCTCAAGGCGTTCGTAGAGCTTGAGCAACTGCTTGTCGACGTTTTGCAGCGCAGCATCCGAAAGCGGACGGCGTTGATCGTCCACCACACGCCCACCGATGCGCTGCCCGATTGAACGAGCGTAGTCGCACATCAGACGGAACGGCAGCAGGTCTTCGTCAGCGACCGGCACATCGAGCAGCATCGTGATCAGATCGCCGCCCTTGTACGTCAAGTCGTCGCGCAGGAAGTTGGTGTCGCCGAACTGCAGCATGAACACCGGATTCTGGCGAGTATCGAGCTTGACGAAACGCATGCCGTCGCGCGAGAGCAGCAGACCATCCTGCGTTGCGACCGCCTGCACGTAGTTGGCCGACCAGGGTGCGCCGTCCGAGAGCACGTTGACCGACAGTTGCGCATCGCATTGCGCGGCAAAACTGTCGAGTTCTCGGCCACGGGCCACCGTCTCCATCATGTCGGGCAGCTCAGGCAACGCGTCGACCGCATCGGCGAGCGTCTGCACGAGGTTCGAGAACTCCGAGAACTCGACTTCGTTCAATGCTCCTGCACGGTTGGCCAACTGCACGGCCATGCGCAACTGGTGGTATCGGCCACCGGTGCGAATCAACTCCCACGGCGAATGCTCGTCGGCGCGCCCCTCGACGTTGACGGCCTTGCTGCCCGCGCGTCGCATGCGCACCGTCAGCGGCATCAGACGCTCTGCCGCCACCACGTTCGCCAACGGCAACTCGACGATGCAGTCGATGCGTTCGTCGATGACCGGCGGCGGACCGCTCGGCGCCGCCGGACGGGCTGCTGCGACGGGTGCCGTCTGCGCCACCGGAGCAACCGTCCTGGCAGCCGGCGCCGTAGCGCCACCGGTAGATGCAGCGGCCTCGGTATCCGTATCGGCAGTATCGGGGACATTAGAGGTATCAGGGGCATCGGGCGCCCCCGCCGCCGCGGCGACAGCGCCGGCTGCGGCAGCGTCCACGGTGTCATCGGACGCCAGTTCGGCGTCGAGACGCGCCACCGTGCTCACGGCTGCGGCCTGTTCCGCATCGCGCGCTTGCTCGTCGCGAGGCGTGTGTTGCGCGGGATCGCCGGCCGGTGCCGTTTCGGCCGTGGCAGCGACAGCATCACCGGCTTCTGCCGCAAGGGCCGCCGCTTCTTGCGCGGCGCGCTTGCGTGCGGCAGGCGGCGCGTCCCAGGCGTCTTCGTTAATGGCGAAGGCATCCTGCACCGATGTTCCAGCGGCCGTTGCCGAACCCAGCGTCGGTTCACGACGCTCACCCGAATTCGCCGGCACACGTGGCGGCGAAAGCGTCGGTTCGATGAACGGGCGGTCATCGTCGGCGTCGGGCGTCCCGGCGGTCGCATCGATACCGGCGCCGTCGACCGGCATGCGACGCGGTATGCGCGCGCGTGCCTTGCTGCCCTGCCAGGCGTTATAAGCCACTACCCCAAGCAGTACCACTACCCCTGCGGCAATCAAGCTCAGCTGCAGTTCATTCATGCGCGGCGTTCCTCTCTCTTCTCCATCGTGGGCGCGGGGTCAGGCGATCTCGGCCAGATTGATCGCAGACTCCATGTCCACCGCCACGATCCGCGACACCCCCTGTTCCTGCATGGTGACGCCGATGAGCTGATTGGCCATTTCCATCGCGATTTTGTTGTGCGAAATAAATACGAATTGGGTACGGTCCGACATGCGCGCCACCATCTTGGCGTAGCGCTCGGTGTTGGCATCGTCAAGCGGTGCGTCCACCTCATCGAGCAAGCAGAACGGCGCCGGGTTGAGCTGGAACATCCCGAACACCAGCGCAATGGCCGTGAGTGCCTTCTCACCACCAGACAGCAAATGAATCGTAGAGTTCTTCTTGCCCGGCGGTTGTGCCATCACCTGAACGCCTGCGTCGAGAATTTCGTCGCCGGTCATCATGAGC
Organism: Pandoraea sp.; assembly: GCA_031291335.1. Classification (GTDB taxonomy): domain Bacteria; phylum Pseudomonadota; class Gammaproteobacteria; order Burkholderiales; family Burkholderiaceae; genus Pandoraea. The sequence continues at coordinate 6,319 of JARLJF010000002.1, forward strand.
TTGGCCTGTCCGCCGCCAAACAGCATCGGGAACAGTTCGCCGAAATGCTTGTTCACTTCGTCGAACGTGCCTTGCAGCAATACGCGCGTCTCTTCGTCGATCTTGCGAATCGCGCCTTCGAGCGTGTCGATGGCGTCGTTCAGGTCGGCCGACTGTGCGTCGAGGAAAATCTTCCGGTCGCGCGCCGTATCCAGCTCTTCGAGCGCGGCCATGTTTACCGGGCCCAGCGCGTTGATCGCATTGTTGATGCGGGTGACTTCGCCTTGCAGATACGACGGCTTCAGATCCGGCGTCAGCTTGGCGGAGAGTGCCTCCTCATCGACTTCGGCGGTGGTCAGTTGCTCGACGAATTGCTCGCGATTCAGGCGCGCAGCCTGTTCCTTCAACTGCAATTCCGTGATGCGATCGCGCAGCGGTTGCAGCCCGCGCTCCGCGGCAAGCCGCTCTTCGTCACTCTGGCGCAGCTTTTGCGTCAGTGCTTCGAGTTCGATACGGGCGGCACCGAGAATCTCTTCCTTCTCGGCGCGCAGTTCAAGCGCGTCCTGCAATCCGTTTTCGACGGTTTGCTCGGTGATCTGTGCGAGTTCGGCCTGTGCCTGCTCGATCGACACCACGAGACGTTCGGCCTGCTCGAGCGCCGTCTGAATATGGCGACGATGCTCGTCGATCTTGCTCGAGATGCCCTTCTGACCGTAAGACGCTTCCTGAGCCAGCCGCTCCAGCTCGCGTGCACGGTTGCGCGCATCCGAGAGCTTGCTGTCGAGCGATTCGAATTCGAGTTGACCGTCTTCGAACGTCGCCTGCAATTCGGCAAGACGCGAGTCGCTCTGCTCGAAATTCGCTTCCGATTCGGCACGCAGCGCCACTTGTTCCTCAATCTGCGCGGCGATCTCATTCAACTCTTCGTCAATCTGCGTGCTACGCGCGTTGTAACGCTCATAGGCTTGCGTGAGCTTGAGCACGTCCATCTGCAACGCATGCACGCGTTGCGTGGCGCGCTCGGCACGTCCGCGCACTTCCGTCAGCGACTGAGCCGCCTGACTGTAGGCCGCCTCCGCACGCACGGCGGTCGACTTGGCTTCGTCCGACAGCAATGCCTGCGCACGCAGTTGCTTGCCCAGATTTTCGATTTCCTGCTGACGGGCAAGTAGACCGGCCTGCTCGGAGTCGGCCGCGTAAAGCTGCACGCCCACGCGCGTGACCTGATGGCCCGCCTTGACGACGATCGACGCTCCTTCGGGCAGTTGCGCTCGGGTGGCCATGGCTTGCGCCAGATCGTCAGCCACGAAAACGCGACCGAGCCACTCCTGCAGCACGGCACGTAGACCCGGATCGTCGATACGCAGCAACGAGAGCAGCGGGCGCAGCGACGCGGGGGCTTCGAGCGGACGGGCGGCCGGCGGCGGCGAGTAGAACGCCAGCTTGGCCGGCGGCGCATCGCTCGCAAAGGCCTTCACCCAGTCGAGGTTGCTGATTTCCAGTGCGGCAAGACGCTCGCGCAGCACCGACTCGAGCGCGTTTTCCCAACCCGGCTCGACATGCAGTTTCTTCCAGAGACGCGGCAGTTGCGCCAGCTCGTGCTTGTCAAGCCACGGCTGGACCTTGCCTTCCGTCTGCACGCTTTCCTGCAGTTGCTTGAGTGCCGTCAGACGCGCTTCAAGCTGCGCGATGGTCGCGGCCTCGGACTGCACCCGCGCCTGCGCTTCGGCACGCTCGGCTTCGAGTCGTGGCAGACGCTCCTGCGCATCGGCGAGTTCGGCTTGCGCGTCTTCGAGCATCGCCTGATGTTCGGCAAGGTCGGCGCGCTGCATTTCCAGCTCGGCTTCATCAGGCTTGTCGAGCCCGCGCGCTTCACCTTGCAAACGCTCCTGACGCTGCTGCAACTGCTGCAACGCCTGATCGGCGTTGCGCTGATGCGCGGCTTCGAGCTTCAGACTCTGCTCGACCTGTGCAATCTCGCTGCGCTGCTCGTTGAGCAGGTTCTGCGCGTCGCGCCAGCCCGATTCGAGCGCAGGCAGTGCGTCGTTCTGATCGGCCGCCTGATCCTGAGCGGTGGCTGCACGCTCTTCCGCGATGATGAGTTCTTCTTCGGCCAGCGCGAGTTCTTCTTCCGACTGCGCCGAACGGGCCTGCCACTGCTCGCGCTGCGAGGTAAGGGCTGCCAATTGGGCCTGGACCCGATTGCGCGACTCGACGACGTAGCGAATCTCGGCTTCCAGACGGCTGACTTCCGAGTTCGCCTCGTACATGGCGCCTTGCGCGGCCTGCACGGCGTCGGTGGCCGTGTAATGAGCGGCACGCAGCGTTTCGAGATCGGATTCCGAACCACGCAGACGCGCCATCTGCGCTTCGAGATCGACCTGTGCCGACTCGATGGCGCGTTGTTGACGCTCTTGTTCGTTCTGGGCTTCGTTCTTGCGCAACAACCACAGCAACTGCTGCTTTTCTTCGCCGTCGCGCTGCAAGTCCTTGAAGCGGTTGGCCACCACGGCCTGCGTTTCGAGCTTCTCGAGGTTGGTTCCGAGTTCGCGCAGAATGTCTTCAACGCGCGTGAGGTTTTCACGCGTGTCCTGCAGGCGGTTCTCGGTCTCGCGACGACGTTCCTTGTATTTGGAGACGCCCGCGGCTTCCTCCAGGAATACGCGCAACTCTTCCGGCTTGGCCTCGATGATGCGCGAGATCATCCCCTGCCCGATGATGGCGTAGGCGCGCGGCCCAAGGCCGGTCCCCAGAAAGATGTCCTGAATGTCGCGGCGGCGGGCCGGCAGGTTATTGATGTAGTAGCTGGAGGTGCCATCGCGCGTGAGCACGCGCTTGACTGCAATTTCGGCGTACTGGCTCCACTGCCCGGCGGCGCGCCCGGCGCTGTTGTCGAACACGAGTTCGACGCTGGCACGGCTCGCCTGCTTGCGGGCGGTCGACCCGTTGAAGATCACGTCTTGCATCGATTCGCCGCGCAGCTCGGAGGCGCGCGACTCGCCGAGCACCCAGCGCACGGCGTCGATGATGTTGGATTTGCCGCACCCGTTCGGGCCGACGATCCCGACCAATTGGCCAGGCACCGCGAAGTTCGTCGGGTCGACGAAAGACTTGAAGCCAGCGAGTTTGAGGGAAGTCAGACGCACGGCAGGTTCGCTTTTTCGGTCATTGAATGATGGGAAAGACGCAGACGCGCTAGCTGGTCCTGTCGGGCCTCGCGCACGCTGGCGTGCGCAGGCCGCTTACATCGATATAACATCGGTACGCATCATACCATCGCATCCCCCGCCGTCGCGGATTTACAACGACCTGAATCCGGCAAAATTCCCGACAGGACACCAGCGGCCACAATGCACAGCCCGCCTGCGATTTCACGTGCGCCCAGCCCTTCGCTCGCCAGCCACCAGGACGAAATCGCCGCCACCACGATCTCGAAAAGCATGATGAGCGCGGCCTGATTGGCCGGCACCCGCGCCAGACCGAACTGCACGATGACGTTGGTCAACGCGATGGTGCAACCGAGCGCCAGTACCACCACGGCGGTCGTCGTGCTCGACGTGACGGCCAAGAGCGTGGCCCTGCCTGCCTCGGCGCCGCCGTCAAACGGCAACACCAACAGTCCGCCGACCATGCAGCCGAGATAGAGTGTCCAACTGCGCATTTCCGCGCGCACATCCGGCAACGACTGACTGACGCGCCGCAGCAGCACGTTATTCAGCGCAAAGGCCGCGCCGGCAATGGCGCCCGCCCATTCGCCCGGGTTATTCGGCACGGGCCAGCCTAACTCGGGCGACCAGAGCATCAGCCCGGCCCCGCCCAACGCCAGTGCAATCAGCCCCGCGCCGCGCAAACCGACGCGTTCGCCAAGCAGCCAGTGGGCGAAAAGCGCGGTCCATACCGGGGTCAGATAGAAAAGCAGCAGCACGCGCATCACATGGCCGTGCGTCGTACCCCAGACGAAGGCCACGTTGGTCGTACCGCCCGCGAACGCCACGCCCACCAGCAGCCACGACCAACGCAGCGTGCCGAGCGAGCGACGATAGACCAGGGTGAGCAGCAGCAGCGCGACGCTCGCGGTGCAGATCTGCGCGGGCACCGCCGCCACGCCCCACTGAGCGAGCATGCGGTAGGGAAACCACGCCAGCCCCCACACGGACGAACCAATGAGAATGGCCAGGGCAGGCCCCGCCCGGGTGCGCAGCGAAGCGCCGGAGGTCGACTCCGGGCCGTGCGCGCCGTTGCCGGCTACGGTCATACTGTTGACTCCTGAAAAACCTGAGATACTCCGAAGACTTGCCCCATTGGCGCCTCGGAATGTGCTGAATTACGCGGTGGTCGCGCTTTGTAGGCGCCGTGACGGTATAATTTTCGCTTTGCCGATCTTGCCATTCTTGAGCGCGTCCGGGAACCCCTTCGCGTGATGTACCGGATAACCGCGAGCCCATGTGTGGCCTGCGATCCGCAAGCCGGCCCTGGAAAACGCTTCGCGGCGCACCGGAGCCCGGCAAATCTCGCCCCGCCGCCTCGCGCGGCCCGAATTGCCTCAAACGTTGCCATAAGATGGCATCACGAACCCTAGCCCTGAGTCTGTTTGAATTCTCGTGAACCCATTACTCGACAAGCTCCAGCCCTACCCCTTTGAACGCCTGAAGTCGCTGGTGGCGGATGTCACGCCCGCCAGCACCTACAAGGCCATCAGCTTCGGCATCGGTGAGCCCAAGCACCCGACGCCGCAGTTCATCAAGGAGGCCCTGATCGAAGGGCTGGGCGGCCTCTCGAACTACCCCGCCACCGCCGGCGGCGAGCCGCTGCGCTCGGCCATCGCCGGGTGGCTGGAGCGCCGCTACGCGCTGCCCAACGTGAACCCGGCCACGGAAGTGCTGCCGGTCACGGGCTCCCGCGAGGCGCTCTTCTCGTTCGCGCAGGCAGTCGTCGACGGCAGCAAGCCGGGCGCACGCGTGCTATGCCCGAATCCGTTCTACCAGATCTACGAAGGGGCGACGCTGCTCGCCGGCGCCACGCCTTACTACGTCGATAGCGATCCGGCGCGTAACTTCGCCCCGGATTACGACAGCGTGCCCGCGGATGTATGGCGTGACGTCCAGCTCGTCTATCTCTGCTCGCCCGGCAATCCGACCGGCGCCGTGCTGAGCCTGGCCGACTGGAAGCGTCTGTTCGAACTCTCGGACGAGTACGGCTTCGTGATCGCGTCCGACGAGTGCTATTCCGAGATCTATTTCGACGAAGAACGCGCCCCGCTGGGCGGTCTTGCGGCAGCCCACCAACTGGGCCGCGGCTTTGAGCGCCTGGTGGTGTTCTCCAGCCTGTCGAAGCGCTCCAACGTGCCGGGCATGCGCTCGGGCTTCGTGGCAGGCGACGCCGCCATCCTGAAGAAATTCCTGCTGTATCGCACGTACCACGGCTGCGCCATGAGCCCGGCCGTGCAGGCAGCGAGCGTTGCGGCATGGAACGACGAAGCCCACGTGCGCCTGAACCGCAGCAAGTATCTGAAGAAGTTCCAGACGGTCACGCCGATGCTCGCCGAAGTGCTCGACGTGCGTTTGCCGGACGCGGGCTTCTACCTGTGGGCCCGGGTCGACACGAAAACCGGCCTGTCCGACACGGAATTCACGCGCCAAGTGCTGGCGCAATACAATGTGGCCGTACTGCCCGGTTCGTACCTGGGCCGCGCGGCGCACGGCACTAACCCGGGCGAAAACTATGTGCGCATCGCCCTCGTGGCCGATGTGGACGAATGCACCGAAGGCGCCCAGCGCATCGTGCAGTTCTGCCAATCCCTTTAATCCTTACTGCAACTGATTCTCGCCATGTCGCAACAACTGCAAACCACCATCGATCAAGCCTGGGAAAACCGTGCCGAGATTTCGGCCAAGTCGGCACCTGCCGATGTGCGTGAGGCTGTCGCCCACGTCATCGCCGAGCTGGACAAGGGCGCCCTGCGCGTGGCCCAGAAGCAAGACGGCCAGTGGATCGTGAACCAGTGGATCAAGAAGGCCGTGCTGCTGTCGTTCCGCCTGGAAGACAACGCCGTGATGCCCGCCGGCGGCTTCAGCCAGTTCTACGACAAAGTGCCGAGCAAGTTCGCCAACTACACCGCCGAAGACTTCGCCCGCGGCGGTTTCCGCGTGGTGCCGCCGGCAGTGGCACGTCGCGGTTCGTTCATCGGCAAGAACGTCGTGCTGATGCCGTCGTACACCAACATTGGCGCCTACGTTGACGAAGGCACGATGGTCGACACGTGGGCCACGGTCGGTTCGTGCGCGCAAATCGGCAAGAACGTTCACCTCTCAGGTGGGGTCGGCATCGGTGGCGTGCTCGAGCCGCTGCAAGCCAACCCGGTCATCATCGAAGACAACTGCTTCATCGGCGCCCGCTCGGAAGTCGTGGAAGGCGTGATCGTCGAAGAGAATTCGGTGATCTCGATGGGCGTGTATCTGGGTCAATCGACCAAGATCTACGACCGTGAAACGGGTGAAGTGCATTACGGTCGGGTGCCGGCCGGTTCGGTCGTCGTGCCGGGCAACCTGCCGTCGAAGGATGGTAAGTACAGCCTGTACTGCGCTGTGATCGTGAAGAAGGTCGACGCGCAAACGCGCGCCAAGACGGCGATCAACGACCTGCTGCGCGGCGAATAAGCCCCCGCAGCACCGGCGAGGTGCGGCCGCAGTCTTGACTGCAACGGCGGCGCCTCGTTTTTTGTAATCGCGACATCAGGAGTTCTGGCGATGACGGCAGTGCTGTACGGCATTCCCAACTGCGATACCGTGAAGAAGGCGCGCACGTGGCTCGATGAGCACAGCGTGGCGTACGACTTCCACGACTTCAAAAAGGCGGGCGTGAACGACGCGCTGCTGGGCACCTGGCTCGCCCAGGTGCCGCTCACCACGTTGCTCAACCGCAAAGGAACAACGTGGCGCAAACTCTCGCCCGAGCAACAGGCTGCGGCGGCCGACGAGTCGGTCGCCCGCACCCTGATGATCGAAAACCCGTCGCTCATCAAGCGCCCCGTGCTGGTGGCGGACGGCAAGGTTTCCGTGGGCTTCACGCCCGACAGTTACGCTTCACGATTCTGATTTCATGACTTCCTCCCAAGGCGCCACGCTGGCGCTTACCGAGCAACTGATCGCCCGTCACTCCGTGACGCCCGAAGACCGCGATTGCCAGGCCATTCTGGCGCGTCGCCTCGAAGCCATCGGCTTTGCGTGCGAGACCATCGCGTCGAATGGCGTGACCAATCTGTGGGCGGTCAAGCGAGGCACGCGCGGCACCGACGGCAAGCTGCTCGTCTTCGCCGGCCACACGGACGTGGTACCGACCGGCCCGGTCGAGCAATGGCATTCCGACCCGTTCGCACCGACGCACCGCGACGGCATGCTCTATGGTCGCGGCGCCGCCGACATGAAGACGTCGCTCGCAGCATTCGTGGTCGCTTCGGAGGAATTCGTCGCCCAGCATCCGGATCACACCGGCGCCATCGGCTTTCTGCTGACGAGCGATGAAGAAGGCCCCGCCACTGACGGCACCGTGAAGGTCGTCGAAGCGCTGACGGCGCGTGGCGAGCGTCTGGACTACTGCGTGGTCGGCGAGCCGACTTCGAGCCAGCAACTGGGCGACATGGTCAAGAATGGCCGCCGTGGGTCGATGTCGGGCAAGCTCGTGATCAAGGGTGTTCAGGGTCACATCGCGTATCCACATCTCGCCAAGAACCCGACGCATCTGTTCGCCCCGGCCCTGGCCGAACTGACGCAAACGGTCTGGGACAACGGCAACGATTATTTCCCGCCCACCACTTGGCAGATCTCGAACATTCACGCAGGCACCGGGGCGACCAACGTCATTCCGGGCGAACTGACGGTGATGTTCAACTTCCGCTTCTCCACGGCCAGCACCTCAGAAGGTCTCCAGCAGCGCGTGCACGAACTGCTCGACCGCCACGGCCTGACCTACACACTCGACTGGTCGATCAGCGGCCAGCCTTTCCTCACGCCGCGTGGCGACCTGTCGGAGGCGCTATCGAGCGCCATCCATGAGGAAACGGGCCTTCAACCGGAACTCTCGACGACGGGCGGCACGTCGGACGGTCGCTTCATTGCGCGCGTCTGCCCGCAGGTGATCGAATTCGGTCCGTGCAATGCCAGCATTCACAAGATCGACGAACACATCGCCGTGGCCGATATCGAACCGCTCAAGAACATCTACCGTGGCGTGTTGAAGCGTCTGGTGGCCTAAGGCGCGCGAGGGAATCCCCATGACGACTCAAGCGACCCATCCCTTCCAGACGTTGCGCGATATGCTGCGCTACGCCGTCTCGCGCTTTACCGAGGCCGAACTGGCCTTCGGCCATGGCACGGCTACGGCGTATGACGAGGCGGCGTACCTCCTGCTACATACGCTGCATCTGCCCATCGACACGCTCGATCCGTTCCTCGACGCGCGTCTGCTGCCCGAGGAAATCGAGCGCGTGCTGTCGGTCATCAACCGTCGCGCAGGCGAACGCGTACCGGCGTCTTACATCACGAATGAAGCGTGGATGCACGGCCACCGGTTCTACGTGGACGAGCGCGTCATCGTGCCTCGCTCCTTCGTCGGTGAGTTGCTCGAAGACGCCTTGCAACCATGGGTCGATCACGCCGAAAACGTCGCCGATGTGCTTGAGCTGTGCACCGGCTCGGGCTGCCTTGCAATTCTGGCCGCCGAGACCTTCCCGGCCGCGCAGATCGACGCCGTCGACATTTCCGCCGACGCATTGGCCGTGGCGAAGATCAACGTGGCCGACTATGGCCTCGAAGACCGTGTCGCGCTGCATCTGGGCGATTTGTACGCACCGCTGCCGCAGGGCAAGCGCTACGAAGTCATTCTCACCAACCCGCCGTACGTCAACGAGGGCTCGATGCAGGTGCTGCCGGCCGAGTATCGCCACGAGCCACGCCTGGCGCTGGCCGGGGGCGACGACGGCATGGATGTGGTACGACGCATCATTGCCGGCGCCCGCGAGCATCTGACCGACAACGGTGTTCTGGTCGTGGAGGTCGGCAACGAACGTCACTTCGTCGAAGCGGCGTTCCCCGACCTGCCGATCACGTGGTTGGCGACGAGCGCCGGCGACGATATGGTGTTTCTGGTACAGGCGGCCGATCTGCCGTAATGCTGTAGTGGCGTAATGCTGTAGTGCCCTCAGGGCTCGCTCGACGCAGCGAGCCCTCGCCTAAGTTCACGCACCCCGGTTACACTCGGGTTCCCGGGTCCGCGCGACTCACGGCATGGAGGATAGTGGTTCGTCATGACGCTCAATTGGCTCGACGTCGGCTTTGCCGTCGCCTGCATCCATGCACTGGGAGTCGTCGCCGCAATCCATGCCGTTCTGACGGTACGGACGTCGCAAGGCGCGGTTGCATGGGCGGTGTCGCTCGTGACGATGCCCTACCTCACGCTCATCCCCTACCTGTTCCTCGGCCGATCGAAGTTCATCGGCTACGTCGAAGCGCGTCGCGCCCGCAATGAAGCGCTGCAGTCGCGCATCGGCGAGACGCAGTGGAGCGGCGAGCCCCCTGTCGCCATGGAGGCCCACCCGGAGTTTGCGGCGCTCACCGCCATGACGGGTATGTCGTTCGTCGCGGGCAATCGCGTGCGCCTGCTGGTGAACGGCCGGGCCACGTTCGACGCCATCTTCGCCGCCATCGACCGCGCGCGCGACTACGTCGTCATTCAGTTTTTCATCGTGAAGGACGACGCCCTCGGGCGCGCCCTGGCCGCTCGCCTGCTCGCGCGCGCCGCGACCGGCGTGAAGGTCTATTTCCTCTATGACCGCATCGGCAGCCACGATCTGCCGCGCAGCTATTGCGAGAAACTGCGTCAGGGCGGCGTGATGGTCCACGAGTTCGCGGCCGCCAAACGCGGCATTTTCGTCAATCGCTTTCAGCTCAACTTCCGCAACCACCGCAAGATCGTGGTGATCGACGGCAACGAAGCGTTCATCGGCGGACACAACGTCGGCGTCGAGTATCTCGGCGAGAAGCCGCCGCTGGCCCCTTGGCGCGACACGCACATTTCCGTGCGTGGGCCGGCAGTGGTCGGCATTCAGCGCGCATTTGCCGAGGACTGGCACTGGAGTACGGGTGCGGTTCCGGAACTCAATCGCCAGCCGGCCGCGTCCGGCGAAGACATGCACTGTCAGGTGGTGCCGAGTGGCCCGGCAGATCGTCTGGAGACGTCGTCGCTATTCTTTGTCACCACCATCAACGCCGCGCAGAAACGCGTTTGGCTCACCTCGCCCTATTTCGTGCCGGATGAGGCCGTGTTCTCGGCACTGCGTCTGGCGGTGCTACGCGGCGTGGACGTGCGCATCCTGATCCCCGACCGGGCCGACCACTACGTGGTGTTCGAGGCGACCACCTCGTATGCGTTCGAGGCTGCACGCAGCGGCATCAACGTCTATCGCTATCAGCACGGCTTCATCCACCAGAAGGTCGTGCTGATCGATGACAACGCCGCCGCCGTCGGCAGCGCCAATCTCGACAACCGCTCGTTCCGGCTCAATTTCGAACTCATGCTGCTGACGGTCGACCGAGCCTTCGCCGACGACGTCGCCTACATGCTCACGCACGACTTCGAGCAAGCTGTGCTGCTGAACAAGGACGACTTTCGGAAGATTCCGAGATGGCGTCAGATTGTGATGCGCTTGTCCCGGCTTTTCGCCCCAATTCTGTAGACGCGGCACGTCGCACATCGCTTTCGTGCCCTCAGGCCGGTAAAATACCGGTTTTGCCGTCCCCTGCGCCATGGTTTCGATGCTGGGCTCGTCCGATTCCCGTTGAATCGAGGACTCAAGCTCACCGCACGGCCGCAGCACGACCTGACTCGCTTTCCCCTCGGCCTTTTCCGTGATCCGATTCGAACACCTTACCCTCGCGCGCGGCACCAAGCCGCTCTTCGAGGACACCTCCGTAACGCTCAACCCGGGCGAGCGCGTCGGCCTCGTCGGCGCCAATGGCGCAGGCAAGTCCACCCTCTTCGCCTTGCTGCGGGGGCAGTTGCACGCCGGTGGCGGCGACGCCTTCGTGCCCAGCAGTTGGCGCGTCGCTCACGTGATGCAGGAGACGCCCGCGGTCGAGCGAACCGCGCTCGACTATGTACTCGACGGTGACACCAGGCTACGTGAAATCGAGGCGAACATCGCAGCGGCCGAAGCGGCCCATGACGGTCACGCGCAGGCGGAAGCCCACACGGCCTTTGCCGACGCCGACGGCTACACCGCGCCGGCGCGAGGCGAAGCCCTGCTGCTCGGCCTCGGCTTCACGCTCGCGCAGACGCAAATGCCCGTCGCCAGTTTCTCGGGCGGATGGCGCATGCGTCTGAATCTGGCGCAAGCGCTTATGTGCCCGTCCGATCTGTTGCTGCTTGACGAACCGACCAACCACCTGGATCTCGACGCCATCGTATGGCTCGAAGACTGGCTCAAGCGCTACCCGGGTACGCTGATCGTGATCTCCCACGATCGCGAATTTCTCGACGAGGTCTGCAACGTCACGCTGCATATCGAGAATCAGCAGATCAAGCGCTACGGTGGCAACTACAGCCAGTTCGAGGTCCTGCGCGGCCAGCAACTGGTACTGCAGCAAAGCGCCTTCGAAAAGCAGCAGAAAACGGTTGCCCATCTGGAATCGTTCATTACGCGCTTCAAGGCCAAGGCGTCGAAGGCGCGTCAGGCACAGAGCCGGATGAAAGCGCTCGAGAAGATGGAGCGCATCGCGCCCGCGCATATCGCGTCGCCGTTCACATTCGAGTTCCGCCCGGCCGATAGCGCACCGAACCCGATGCTCGTTCTCGAGGCCGTGCGCTGTGGTTATACGCTCGACGACGGTAGCGAGAAGATCATCCTGCCGCACGTCACGATGTCGGTGCAGAACGAACAACGCATCGGCCTGCTCGGCGCCAACGGTCAGGGCAAATCAACGCTCATCAAAACGCTCGCTGGCACGCTAACGGCGCTGGCCGGCGAGGTGAAGACCGGCAAGGGGCTGCAGATCGGTTACTTCGCCCAGCATCAGGTCGAAACGCTGCGTCATGACGATTCGCCGTTGCAGCATCTGCAACGCCTCGCGCCCGATACACGCGAGCAGGAACTGCGCGATTTTCTCGGCGGATTCAACTTCCGCGGCGAAATGGCGACGTCGTCGATTGCGCCCTTCTCCGGCGGCGAGAAAGCACGTCTGGCGCTGGCGCTCATCATCTGGCGCAAGCCGAACCTGCTGCTGCTCGATGAACCGACCAACCACCTGGATCTCGAAACCCGCCATGCCCTCACGATGGCCCTCGCCCAGTTCGACGGCACGCTGATTCTCGTCTCGCACGATCGGCATTTGCTGCGCGCGACGACGGATCAGTTTCTGCTGGTGGCCGGCGGCGAAGTGCAGCCGTTTGACGGCGATCTCGATGACTACCGCGACTGGCTGCTGCAACACGCGGCCGACCAACGTGCGGCGGCGAGAGATGGCAGCGGCGGCAATGGTGATGGCATCGACGGCGGCGATGGCGCCAATCGCAAGGATCAGAAGCGCGCCGAAGCCCAAGAGCGTCAGCGCTTGTCGCAACTGCGCAAGCCGCTGCAACGAAAGATCGACAAGCTGGAGCAGTCGATGGTGAAGCTCTCGGACGAAAAGGCCCGGCTCGACGCCATCCTCGCGGATAGCAGCACCTACGAAGACGCGAAGAAGACCTTGCTGACCGATAGCCTCAAGCAGCAGGCCGACGTGACGGCCAAACTCTCGGATGTCGAAGCCGAATGGCTCGAAGCACAGGAAGCCCTCGAGCAGATCGCCTGACGCGACGGCGGCAGCAGCGGCGGCGTCCACGCCAGATAGCCGAGATCGCTGCCCTCCGCCCAAAGAAAAGCCCGGTCGATTTGACCGGGCTTTTTTATGCTCGCGGGGGGAAGGCGCCAAGCGCGCGCCTACAACCCCGCCACCACGGAAATCGCATGCTCCAGCCGGTCGACGGCGTGCACTTCGAGGCCGTCGATGGGCTGCTTCGGCGCGTTCGCTTTCGGAATGATCGCGATGGAAAAGCCGAGTTTGGCGGCCTCCTTGAGACGATCCTGACCACGAGGGCTCGGACGAATCTCTCCTGCCAGACCCACTTCGCCAAACGCCACGATCCCTCGCGGCAGCGGCTTGTTGCGCAGCGACGAATGAATCGCCAGCAACACGGCCAGATCGGCCGCCGGTTCGGTGATCTTCACACCGCCAACGGCGTTCAGGAAAACGTCCTGATCGAAACACGCGATGCCGGCATGCCGGTGCATCACCGCCAGCAACATCGCCAGCCGGTTCTGCTCGAGCCCCACCGCCAGACGCCGCGGATTGGGCACCTGTGCCGTATCGACCAACGCCTGCACTTCAACGAGCAAGGGACGCGTTCCCTCCTGAGTCACGAGCACGCACGAGCCGGGCACACTCTGCTCATGCTGCGAGAGGAACAGCGCCGACGGATTCGCCACCCCGCGCAGCCCTTTCTCCGTCATGGCAAACACGCCCAATTCGTTGACCGCACCGAAGCGGTTCTTGAACGCGCGCACCAACCGGTACGACGAGTGGGTATCCCCCTCGAAATACAGCACCGTGTCGACGATGTGTTCAAGCACACGCGGCCCCGCGAGGCTGCCTTCCTTGGTCACGTGGCCGACCATGATGACGGTCACACCACTCTGCTTCGCGCTTCGCGTGAGCTGCGCCGCGCATTCGCGCACCTGCGCGACCGAACCGGGTGCCGAGCTGAGCGCTTCGGAGTAGACCGTCTGGATCGAGTCAATCACCACGACGTCAGGCTTTTCCGATTCGATGACGCCCAGAATCTTTTCGAGCTGAATTTCCGCGAGCAGGTCCAGCTCGCCACCGCCGCCCTCACCCGCAGCGCCGAGGCCAAGCCGTTGCGCCCGCAGGGCGATCTGCGCACCCGACTCTTCACCGCTGACATACAGCGCACGTCGCTCGCGCGACAGGTGCGCAAGGGACTGGAGCAGCAGCGTCGACTTGCCAATGCCGGGATCGCCGCCAATCAGCACCACGCCGCCCGCCACCAGACCGCCACCCAGCACACGGTCGAATTCGCTCACGCCGCTGGAAAAACGCGGCACGTCGGCCGCCTCGATCTGGGCTAACTTGCGGACCGGCGTGCTCTTGGCGAGCGATTGGTAGCGATGACTGGTCACCGGTTCCGCCACCGACTCGACGAGCGTATTCCAACCATTGCAGTTGGGGCATTGCCCCGCCCACTTGGGCGTCTGCCCGCCGCATTCGGTACAGATGTAGACAGTCTTGGCTTTAGCCATGCGTGGAATTCCTGTGGTGACGCTTAGTTCGCGTGCACCGGCACGCGTCGCGCCACGGCGCACATCAGCTCGTAACCGAGCGTGCCGGCCGACGCGGCAACCTCATCGATGCTCACTCCCCGGCCCCACAACGTGACGGGGGAGCCCACGCGCGCCTGCGGCACCGGCGTGAGATCGACGGACAGCATGTCCATCGACACGCGGCCCAGCGTGCGGGTACGCACACCGTCAACGAGCACAGGCGTGCCAGTCGGTGCAACGCGCGGATAGCCGTCCGCATAACCACACGCGACGGTGCCCACGCGCATCGGCGTCTCGGCGGTGAAAACACTGCCATAGCCCACCGTGCCGCCCGCCGGGACTTCCTGAATGCCGATCAACTCGGATTCGAGCGTCATCGTCGGTTGCAGATCGAATTTTGCCGCCGGAACGTCGAGCCCCTTGGGCGAGGAGCCGTAGAGCATGATGCCCGGACGAACCCACGCACCGTGCGTCTGCGGATGGCACAACGTCGCTGCCGAGTTGGCCAGACTGCGCTCACCCGGCACGTCGCTTGCACCGCGCTCGAACGCTTCCATTTGATGCTGGATGCCGCGCGCGCCGTCGGCGTCGGAAAAGTGCGTCATCAGCACGATCTGGCTCACGCCGGGAATCGCGCGGGCACGCTCCCACGCCGCGCGGTAACGCTCCGGCGCGAAACCCAGCCGGTTCATCCCGGAATTCATCTTGAGCTGAATGTTGAGCGGCTTTTTGAGACGCGTGGTCTCCAGCATGCGCAACTGCTCGTCGCAGTGCACCGTGGTCGTCAAACCGAATTCGTCGACGATCGCCAGATCCTCGGGCTTGAAAAAGCCTTCCAGCAGCAGGATCGGGCCGGCCCAGCCGAGTTCACGCAAACGCACGGCTTCATCGAGATCGAGCAGGCCGAAGCCATCGGTGTCGCGCAATCCGGGAAACGCGTTGTCGATGCCATGCCCATAGGCATTGGCCTTGACCACCGCCCACACCTTGGCGTTGGGGGCGTGGCGACGGGCGACATCGAGGTTGTGGGCAAGGGCTGCGGTATGAATGGAGACTTTGATTGGACGGGGCATAGGCAGATACGAAATCAGAGGAGAAGCTCGCCGGGACAGGCTGGCGGCATAACGCATCGGCATATTTTCGTGTTATAAAGCCGTGCGCACAACTTGTTTTGCCGAAATCTTTTTCCCGATAACAATATCGGTCTCAGACCGAGGGCGAACGGGCGCCCGACACGGGGGCTTCAAAACCGAATATACGGTTGATTAGCGACATTTGAACGATTGATGAGCGCAGATACCCCTGTGTTTAAGCCCGGCTTCTTCCCGTATGGGAGCCCCTTGCGGGCACCGCGGATTCCGACAACCGAGACACGCAAGTTTTACGCCGCACGGGATCGACTCAAGTACCGATGAAGAAAGGCTTTTATACCATCATGGCCGCGCAGTTTTTTTCGTCGCTGGCCGACAATGCATTGCTCATCGCCGCAATCGCACTCCTGAAAGATCTGCATTCCCCGCAGTGGATGACTCCGCTGCTCAAACTCTTCTTCGTTCTCTCGTACGTCATTCTTGCCGCTTATGTGGGCGCCTTTGCCGACTCGATGCCCAAGGGCAAGGTCATGTTCATCAGCAACTCGATCAAGGTCGTAGGCTGCCTGATGATGCTGTTCGGCTCGCACCCCCTCATTGCGTATGGCGTAGTGGGCTTCGGCGCGGCGGCATACTCGCCCGCGAAGTACGGCATTCTCACGGAACTGCTCCCCGCCGAGAAACTGGTGGCCGCCAATGGGTGGATTGAAGGCCTCACCGTCAGTTCGATCATTCTCGGTACAGTGCTGGGTGGCGCACTTATCAGTCCACATATCTCGGAATGGGTGCTCCACCGTACCCCTGAGGTGATCAGTTCGCCGGCGATGGCCGCGATGGTCATCATCATGGGCATCTACGTGATTGCTGCGCTGTTCAATCTGCGCATTCCGGACACTGGCGCCCGCTATGCGCGCCAGGAACGCAATCCGATCAAGCTCGTCTCCGATTTCGCCGACTGCTTCGTCACGCTGTGGCGCGACAAGCTGGGCCAGATCTCGCTCGCCGTCACCACGCTGTTCTGGGGCGCAGGCGCAACGTTGCAATTCATCGTGCTGCGCTGGGCCGAAAAGGCCCTCGGCATGACGCTCTCGGAAGGCGCAATTCTGCAGGCCGTGTCGGCCGTCGGGGTCGCCATCGGCGCCATCGTGGCGGCCTCACGCATTCCGCTCAAGCGCTCGCTCTCGGTGCTGCCGGTCGGTATCGCCATGGGCGTTGCGGTGATGGCAATGGCGTTCTTCTCGAAGGACTTGCTGCCGTACGGCATGCACTGGAAAGTGCCGCTGTATCTGATCATCGCGTACATTTTCCTCATCATCGTCGGCGCCCTCGCGGGCTTCTTCGTGGTGCCGATGAACGCCCTGCTTCAGCATCGCGGCCACGTGCTGCTCTCTGCCGGCCACTCCATCGCCGTGCAGAATTTCAACGAAAACCTGTCCGTGCTCATCATGCTGTGCCTCTATGCACTGCTGATCTGGTTCAATGTGCCGGTCGGGTTCGTCATTATTCTGTTTGGTGTGTTTGTGTCGGGCACGATGTGGCTCGTCATGAAGCGTCACCAGGCCAATCAGCGCGAATTCGATTCCGTGTCGCTCATTGGCGAAGTCAAGCATTGATATGAATTCGCGTCAGTCGTCCATTCCCATCGCGCTCACCATCGCCGGCTCCGATTCCAGCGGTGGTGCCGGCATCCAGGCCGACCTCAAGACGTTTTCCGCGCTCGGCGCTTACGGCGCCAGCGTGATTACCGCCCTCACCGCGCAGAACACGCAAGGGGTCACCGGCATCCATACGCCGCCGGCGAGTTTCGTCACCGCGCAAATGGATGCCGTATTCCAGGATCTGGATGTCGATGCCGTCAAACTCGGCATGCTTGCCAACGCCGAGGTCGTACTTGCGGTGGCCGCCGGATTGCGGCGCTACAAACCGCGCTTCGTCATACTCGACACCGTGATGATTTCGAAGAGCGGCCACGCGTTGCTGCAACCGGATGCCGTTGCCGCATTGCGCGACGAACTGCTGCCGCTGGCAGACCTGATTACCCCCAATCTGCCGGAAGCCGCTGCGCTGCTCGGCATCGAGCCCGCCGTCGACGAAAATGAGATGGAACGGCAAGCGCAAGCACTACGGGCGCTCGGCGCACGCAATGTACTGGTCAAGGGAGGCCATCTGGCCGGTGATCAGAGCCCGGACTGGCTCGTGAGCGCCGCTGGCGTCGAGCGCTTCAACGCGCCGCGCATCGCGGCCCACAACACGCACGGCACCGGTTGTACGCTCTCCGCTGCGTTGGCTGCGCTGCGGCCCCGTCGCGATAACTGGTCGGACACCGTGCGCGACGCCAAGGCGTACCTCAATGGTGCGCTCGCCACCAGTGACGAACTGCATATCGGGCACGGCATCGGGCCCGTGCATCACTTCCACGCCGTCTGGCCCAAGGACTAAGGAAAGCGCTAAGGCGCCGAATCAGATTGACGGCGCTGCATCGTCGACGCTCCTCGCAAGCGCCCGGCGTGCCGCCGCCTCAGCCCTCTCGCTCAACTCCTCGATGCGATGCCGGGCACGCGGTGCCCAGTAATCCGGCACGATAAATCCCCGGTCGCACTCGAACCAATCCCCCTCGCCAGTGCGGCGCGTCAACGACACAATCAGCAACGGCTCGGCGACACCGCGTTCGCGCCAGTGTGTCTCGATGCGCGTATGCATGGCGGTGAGCGATAACGCCGCCGAGTCGTCCACGCGCGCCGGCGCAAGCCATCGAGCCCTTGGCAGCATGGCCCAACGCCGCTCGCCCGGGACCACCGGTTCATGAGGCGCCGACTGCGCATTTGCCCACCACTCGTCGAGCGTCGCCCACCAGCCCCTGCCGTGTGATTCGGACGCCACCTGGGGCACTTGCCCCCGCTGCATGAGCGGATGGAACAACCAGCCCTTGAGATAGACCTGCGGCAGCCATGGCCCGGCAGCAGGCAATGCACTGCGCGCGGCTTCGAGTGTCGTCAGACGCAGTTGATGGCCAACCAGTCGCGCCACCTTGTCGGCCAGACTGTCTGCCAGATTCGGCCCGAGCCAATGAAACTGTGCGGAACGCTCGTCAAGCGCCGGCGCGGGAAGCGCCGGCGGCACGAACAAATACAGCTTCACCGCCAGTTCCCAATGCAGCAATTGTTGGTCGGCGCGACGTGTCAGCAGGAAGTCGCACTCGCCAAGCGTCATGTTTCCCCGGCGGGGATCACGCACCTGCAAACCCGCAGCAAGCAGATCGAAACGGGGGCTGTGCAGCAGCGCGAAATGCAGCAATTGCTCGGCGTATCGACCCAGCCGAGTGCTTTCGCCGCGCGAGAGAAACTCGCGCAACGGCTCGGGATCGGCGTCGCAGGCCAGCAGCCAGTCGTGCAGCGCCCGGGAATGGAAGACAGGCTCCGGGACGCCCGAAAGTGTCCCCGACGGAACCCCGGATAGCGGCGCGGCAGGATCGGGGGCCACGTCGGCCGCCGCCTGTACGCTGTCGAAATGTGCCAGCGGCACCGGAAAGCGCGCGGCACTGAGGAGGTCGGCGGACAGCAACAGCCACGCGAGGTCGCGCACCGGCGCCTCGCGTAGCGTTTCGATCAGTTCGCCGTAGGCTTGTTGGCCGGAGTCGATTCGCACACTGCCTCGTAGGTGGCCCGCGCCAGGCACCAATCCGTCCAGGCTTTGGCCTTGTCAGGCAGACTGCGTAACAGATAGGCCGGATGGTATGTCACGATCACCGGCACCCCTTCATACTCATGCACACGCCCGCGCAGGCTGGCAATACTCGACTGCGTGCGCAGGATACTCTGCGCTGCGAAGCGCCCCATCACCACGATCACACGCGGCTTGAGCAGGGCGACCTGACGCTTCAGATAAGGCTCGCAGCTCACCACTTCGTCCGCCTCCGGGTCGCGATTGTTCGGCGGACGGCACTTGAGCACATTCGCGATATAGACGTTTTCACCGCGCTGCAACGCCGAGGCGCGCAGCATGTTGTCGAGCAGCTTTCCGGCCTGACCGACGAACGGCTCGCCCTGTAAGTCCTCCTGATGTCCCGGCGCCTCGCCCACGAGCAGCCAGTCGGCCTCGCGATCGCCCACACCGAACACTGTCTGCGTACGCTTCTCGCACAGACCGCACAAGCGGCAATTGGCGACGCGTTCGGTGAGCGCCTCCCAGTCCAGCGTTTCGACGCCCGGTAACGCGGGACGCGCCGGCGCATCGGCCTCTCCTCCCTCGCGCACGATCGACCACAACGCGGCATCGGCGGCAGCGTCGCCGTCGCCATTTCCCTCGCTATCGAGCCACATCGGGACATCGTCAGGCGGCATATCCGCCATACGGCGGTTACCACCACCGCTCGGCGTGGCTACCGGCGCCGCTTCACGCCTTGCCGGCACGATAGGAGCAACCGGCGCCTTATCCGCAACCGCAGCACGTGCGGCAGGACGCACAGTCGCCGGCGCGACCGCGGGCGTCACATCCCACGGTGGCAGGTCGTCGGTCGAAACGGCACCCTGCGAGACCACCGGTTCGGCGAGGGTTGCCACGTCGCCGTCTTCGGCCGCCGCCACCGCCGCCTTTGCCACGGCCTCGTGTGACATCCACACCGGCCATAGCCCGAACTCTTCCA
>JARLJF010000175.1 GCA_031291335.1 Pandoraea sp.
ACGCGCAGACGCGGGCTCGCGACAGCGCGCAAGAGGCCTATACCGGCGGCACCGTCAGTCTGTACGAGGTACTCGACGCCGACCGCCAGCTATTGGCCGTGCGCGATGCCGACGCGCTGGCACAAGCCGACAACGCCCGCGCTGCGGTCGCCACATTCCGCGCCTTGGGTGGCGGCTGGCAGATAGCGGGTCGCCCCGTGACACAACAGGCAGAAGCGCTGACGGGCACCGACGCGGCTTTGGTGCGATGACTTGCCGCGCCGGTGTCGGCGTGAGGGCTTATGCCGTCTTGATGGCGCCGCCGTTAATGGCATAGTCTGCCCCGTGTATCGCTGCCGCAAATGGCGAGGCCAGATAAGCGACGAGTGATGCCACGTGCTCAGGCTCAGCAAACTGACCTGTTGTCGCGCCCATCTCCGCCGGTATCTCGCGGAGCAATTGTTCCAGCGAGATACCGCGCGCGGCGGCCAGCTTGGCGCCGAATCCGTCCGGCCCCGACCACTGCTCAGTGAGAACTGCACCGGGAGAGATCGTGTTGACGCGTACGCCATGCGGCCCCAACTCCTCCGCAAGCCCCTTACTGAAAGTGTTGATTGCCCCTTTCGACGACGCATACGGCAATGGCCCGGTATGGGGAATTCGAGCGCACATCGAGGAAAAATTGATGATGCCGCCGCGACGCTTCATGAGTTCGGGCAAAGCTGCGCGGGTCACGCGCACGGTACTGAAGAAGTTCAGATCGAACATCTCCCTCCACTGAGAATCAGTCGACGCCAGAAATGACGTCGGATGCTCGTTATCACCGCCGCCACCGAGATTGTTGACAAGAAGGTCGATACCGCCGTACTTGGCCTGCGTTTGCTCAATTAGCACTCTGGGGCCGTCCGCCGAGGTCAGATCAACAGCGACCGGGGTGGCGCCCGAATTTTTCAGATCGTCAGTCACCGTGCGTGCCGCGCCTACAACCTGCATGCCTTCGGCGAGAAGTCCGCGAACAATCGCGAGGCCAATGCCTCGGCTGGCACCAGTCACGACAGCGGTCTTTCCGTTCAATTGCAAATTCATGGGATTCCTTTCAGGGAGAGGGGAAATATTGAAACGTCAGAATGTACGAATCTTTTAGTACAATACAGCCTTCCTCATTCCCATGATTCGATCGTACGAAAAATTACGTACATTCCCATGAGCACCTATCACCCCACCCCGAGCCAGATGTTGCTCGAAGAGGTCCTCGCCGCCCTGGGACACCCCATACGCATGTCCATCGTCTGCGAAATAGCCGCTTCGCCGGAAGCCCGCACCTGTGGCAGTTTCCCCGTTTCCGTCACCAAGGCGACGACCACCCATCACTGGCGAGTGCTCCGAGAGTCGGGAATCACCCGAGAGCGGCGAGACGGCCGCACCAAACTTATTGAATTGCGCCGCGAAGAACTCGAGGCGCGTTTTCCGGGCCTTCTCGAGGCCGTGCTGAATGCCAAGTTGCGTGAAAGCCCGCTAGGGTCCATCGAGATCGATCCCTCAGCCGCGCCGGGATCGCCGCAAGACTGAAGTGACGGGCACGGCGACCTTGCCGGCACGACGCGTGCGACGGGACCGCCCCAACAAGGCGCCTCGCGCATCCAGCGTGGCCGACACGCCGTCGGATCGCGATGTAGCCAGCATCGCCTGATAGGTCGCGGCAAGCGCCTCCTGCGCGCTGACCTGCTCCCGCAGTCGCGCGATGACGGCGTCCTGCAACGCCTTGGCGGCACGCAACTCGTGCTGCGCTTCGCTCATCGTCGCCAGACCCGCTTCCACCTCCTGCAACTGGCGTTGCGATTGCTTGCGCTCGTACTGCAACAATTTGATCGACTCGCGCGACGCATCCAACTCAAGCATCAGGCGACGCTCGTTCGCGTCGGCACGTTCGCCAAGCCTGGTACGTTCGGCATCCCAGTTGGCACGGTGCGCGGCATGCTCGTCCTGAAGCGCCTGCGCGGCGTCATGTGCGGACGCGAGGGCCTGCCGAGATGTGACGGCATCCGCCTGCGCTTCAATCAGCAACGCTTCTGCACGGCGTGCCTGAGCCTGCGCTTCATCCCTCGCCTGACGCGCATCTGCCGCCGCCGTCTCTGCCGAGGCGATCCGTTCGTGGAGCACGGCGCGCGCCTGCTCCAACGTCTCACGATCCGCCGCCAACGCCACCTCACGCGCGTCCAGCACAGCGCGCCGGGCCGCCTCATCTTCCGCCAGCGCCGCACGTCCTTCCTGTAACGCCAACGTCCACAGATCCAGCGCAGCTCGCGCCACCGACTCCGGCATTGCGACGCCCTCCGGCAGTCCGGCTACGGCATTCGCACCGCCCTGCAAGCGCGCCCCCAATCCGGCGAACCACGCGTCCAGATAAGGACTCACGGTATTCGGCGAGCCTCGGCCCAATTGCAGGCGGATGCGCTCGATCGTCGGGCGTTGGCCAGCCATCAGCAGCGTATCGGCCGCTGTCCAGACATCTTGCTCGGAAATGCCACGCCCCCCTTGCCTTGGCAACGGCGCGGGCGCGACAGATTTCGGTGTTGAGGACGTAGTCATCGCGAAGCACTCCTGGATTTCGACAGCATTGCCAAATAACCCACGATAATGGAAGATTATCGAGACTTATTTATTATGTACGTTATATTTTTTACATATTACATATTAAATCATATGTTCGGTAAAAAAATTACACCTGACAGCGTGCCTTCGTCGGATTTGAAGGCCAGCGCGGTAGTACGCCGTGCGCCCGCCTCAGGCCTCCCCGCCCCGCTGAATCCCGCCACGCTCGACGCCGATGCACGCGAGGCCGCACAGGCGCTCGCCCGGGAAGGCGATTCGGCGAATACGCGTCAGAGCTACCAATCCGCCATGCGCTACTGGTTGGGCTGGTACCGGCTGCGTTACGGCCAAGCGCTCATTGTCCCCTTGCCGCCTGCCGTGGTCGTGCAGTTCGTGGTCGATCACGCGCAGCACCAGGGCAAACATGGCCTCAAAACCGAAATGCCGGACGCCATCGATGCCGCCCTCGTCGCCCAAGGGCTCAAAGCACGCCCGGGTCCGCCCGCGCTCGCTACGCTGCTCCACCGCCTCAGCGTCATCGCCAAATTGCATACGTCACGAGACCTGCCGAATCCGTGCGCCGAACCGGCGGTGCGCGAACTGCTCGCCAAAACGCGTCGTGCCTATGCGAAGCGCGGCGTTCGTACGGCGAAAAAAGCGGCCCTGACACGCGAACCGTTACGTGCGCTGCTGGCAACCTGCGACGACTCGCTGCGCGGCAAGCGCGACCGCGCGCTGTTGCTGTTCGCCTGGGCCAGCGGGGGCCGCCGACGCTCCGAAGTCGTACGGGCAACGTGCGAGAACGTCAGGCGTACCGGGCCGGAGCATTACGTCTACACGCTCAGTTGGTCGAAGACGAACCAGCAGGGCGCCGACCTGCCCGAGAATGAAAAACCGGTGACGGGCGCGGCGGCGGCAGCGCTCACGGATTGGCTGACGTCGGCAGGCATTGCAGAAGGCCCGATCTTCCGTCGCGTACGACGCGGCGGACATGTGGGTGAACCGCTCTCGGAGGCGGCGGTGCGCGACATCGTGCGCGATCGCTGTGCACTCGCCGGTCTTGAGGGCGACTTCTCCGCCCACTCGCTGCGTGCCGGCTTCGTCACCGAAGCCGCGCTCCAGCAAGTGCCGTTGGCCGAGACCATGACAATGACGGGGCACACGAGCGTCGCGACCGTCATCGGCTATTTCCGGCGGGCCGATATGCAGCGCTCACGTGCCGCTGATCTGATGGGGGCAGAGGAAACCGACAAGACCGGCGACAGCGAACCCACCTGATGCCGCGCGGCTGGCGAGATGCCCCCGTCAAATCCGGGGGCAGTCGACATAAAGATACATTTTAGTGGTATCTTTTACCGCATTAAGCGTATGCCATAGTGAACATACCGCTTGCTGTGACCGTCGCAGTCCTCCCCACCGATCCCTCTAAGGTGCAGATCGTCATGCCTAGCTCTACTGCTTCCCAATCCCGCAATCGCGCACTCATCGAGCACCTCGGCTTGCTCACGCCGATCATTCAGGCGCCGATGGCTGGCACGTCCACCCCGGCGCTCGCTGCGGCCGTCTCCAACGCAGGCGGGCTTGGCTCGATCGGCGTTGCCGCGATGAAGGCCGAGGCAGCGCGCAAATCGATTCACGAAACGCGCGCCCTGACCCGCAAGCCGTTCAACGTCAACGTGTTCTGTCACGCGCCCGCCAAGCTGGATACGGCGCGCGATGCCGCGTGGCTCGCTTACCTCGCGCCGGAGTTCGCCCGTTTCGACGCCGCGCCGCCCGCCTCGCTGAGCGAGATCTACACAAGCTTCGTCGCCGACGACGCCATGTTCGCCGTGCTGGTGGAAGAGCGTCCGGCCGTGGTCAGTTTCCATTTCGGGCTGCCATCGCAGGAAAAGATCGACGCGCTGCACGCCGCCGGGATCACGCTGTTTGCTACGGCGACGAATCTCGCGGAAGCCAGGGCTATCGAGGCTGCCGGTATCGACGCCATCGTCGCGCAGGGGTATGAGGCCGGTGGCCACCGCGGCCGCTTCGAGGATCTGGGCGACCGCGTGCCGACCGACGACGAGCAACTGGGTACGCTGGCGCTCGTGCGTCTGATCGTCACGCATACGTCGGTGCCGGTGATTGCCGCAGGCGGCATCATGGACGGCGCTGGTGTTGCCGCGGTGCTAGCCCTCGGCGCACAGGCGGCGCAACTCGGCACCGCATTTGTCGCCTGCCCGGAATCAGCGGCCGATGCCGCCTACCGCGAACGTCTGACCGGCGCGAATCCGCCGCGCACCGCGCTGATTCGCGCGATCTCGGGACGCCCGGCACGCGGCTTCGTGAATCGCCTTTATGCACTGGAGCAAACGGCCGACCGCCCCGACCTGCCCGCCTATCCCGTGACGTATGACGCGGGCAAGGCCATCAACGCCGCCGCCAAGGCCAAGGGCAATAGCGACTACGGCGCGCAATGGGCCGGCCAGGCCGCGCCGCTCGCCCGCGCCATGCCGGCCGCTGAGCTGGTGGGTGTGCTCCGCGCAGAACTGCATGAGACGTTCGACGCCCTGCGCGATCTGGCTGCGACCTTCTGATCGGGGGACCGTCCATGACATCGATTGCACGCATCACCCAGCGCCTAGGCATGTCGACGCCCATCATTCAGGCGCCGATGGCCGTGGCGTCGACACCGGCGCTGGTCGCCGCGGTATCCAACGCAGGCGGGCTCGGCTCGCTTGCCGTTGGCAATATGGATGCCGACGCGGCGCGTGAAGTCATTCGTCAGACGCGCGCGCTGACGAATCGCCCTTTCAACGTGAACGTCTTCACACACGTCCCGGCAAAAGCCGATGCCGCACGCGAAGCCGCGTGGCTCGACTACCTGGCGTCCTCATTCGCCCGCTTCGACGCCAAGCCACCCACCGCGTTACGCGAGATCTATCTGAGCTTCGTCGAAGACGTGGCGATGTACGAGATGTTTCTCGAGACGCGTCCTGCCGTTGTCAGCTTCCATTTCGGACTGCCGTCGCAAGCCTGGATCGACGCCCTGAAGGCCGCCGGCATCGTGCTGTTCGCCTCTGCGACCAATGAGCAGGAAGCGGATGCCATCGAAGCGGCCGGCATCGACGCCATCGTGGCGCAGGGCTGGGAAGCTGGCGGACATCGCGGACGCTTCAACGACGAAGGCGACCGCCAGCCGAGCGAAGACGAACAACTGGGCACCGTCGCGCTGGTGCGTCGGCTGGTCGCGCGCACGTCGCTGCCGGTCATCGCCGCGGGCGGCATCATGGACGGCGCGGGCATCGCCGCCGTGCTGGCACTCGGTGCACAAGCGGCGCAGATGGGAACGGCCTTCGTGCCTTGCCCGGAATCGGGTGCCGACCTCGCATATCGAGATGCCCTGCTGAGCGGACAACCGCCGCGCACCGCGCTCATCCGCGCGATTTCCGGACGCCCGGCTCGTGGGCTGGCGAATCATTTTTGGGCGCTGGAGCAAGCACCGGGCCGCCCCGCGATCCCTGACTATCCCATCACGTACGACGCGGGCAAGTCGCTTAACGCCGCCGCGAAGGCGCACAAGGAAAGCGGCTATGCAGCACAATGGGCCGGTCAGGCGGCACCGCTTGCCCGCGCCCTTCCGGCCGCGCAATTGATCGACGTGCTCACGCAGGAAATCCGTGAGGCCATCGCCGCCGCAGACGCCTTCAGGCCATGAAGCGCGGCGTCACGCTGCATGGCATCGGCAGCGTGAGCATCGGCCTTCGGCTCAGTGACTGCCGCCCAGATACGCGGCACGCACCTTGTCGTCGTTACGCAGGCTTTCTGCCGGGCCGTGAACGGAAATGCTGCCGTTCTCCAGCACATAGCCGTAGTCGGCCACCGCCAGCGCGGCCGCTGCGAACTGCTCCACGAGCAGCATCGTCACACCCTCCGACTTCAGATTGCTGATGATGCGGAAGACCTCGTCGACCAGAATCGGTGCCAGCCCCATCGACGGCTCGTCGAGCAGCACGATGTCCGGGCGCAGCATGACCGCGCGGGCCATCGCGAGCATTTGCTGCTCACCGCCCGAGAGCGTGCCCGCCAACTGATTGCGCCGCTCCTTCAGACGCGGGAACAGATCCATCGCGCGCTCCAGATCGGCCGCAACATCGCCGCGCGGACGGCTGCCCGTCAAGCGCGGGAAGGCACCGAGGCGCAGGTTGTCCGTCACCGACATGGTGGCGAATACGCGTCGGCCTTCGGGAGAATGCGCGAGACCCAGCTTGGCGATGCGGTGAGAGTCGAGTCCATCGATGCGCTTCTCGCCCAGTGTGATTTCACCGGAGGTCGGCTTGATCATGCCGGACACCGCGCGCATGGTCGTCGTCTTGCCTGCGCCGTTCGATCCGATGAGCGTGACGACCTGGCCACCGGGCACATCGATGTCGATGCCGTGCAGCACCTGCACCTTGCCGTAGCCGGCTTGCAGATTACGAATGGAAAGCATAGTGGTTCCGTTTATCCGTCGTGGCTGCGGTGCGCACGCCGGGAATCGCCCGCCGTGCGCCGCATGCGCGAATGTCGTCAGTGCGTTCAGTGTGTCGACGCGCCGCCCAGATACGCCTCGATCACCTTCGGATCGGCCTGAATCTGCGCCGGCAGTCCCTCGGCAATCTTCTGTCCGAAGTCGAGCACGGACACCGTCTGGCACGTGCTCATCACCACGTCCATGTGGTGCTCGATCAGAATGACCGTGATGCCGTGGTCGCGAATCTTGCGGATGATCGCGAGCAACTCACGAATGTCGGGCGCCGTGAGACCGGCGGCCGGCTCGTCGAGCAACAGCAGACGCGGATCGAGCGCCAGTGCCCGGGCGATCTCCAGCAAACGTTGCTTGCCGTACGGCAGATTGCGCGCCTCTTCGTCGGCGAGCGACGACAGTCCCACGAATTCAAGCAGCCGCAATGCCCGCGCCCGCGCCCCGTTCTCCTCGCGCTTGTAACGCGGCAGACGCAGCGAAACGTCGACCAGCGACGAGTTGAAGGTGTGATGCAGACCGACCAGCACGTTTTCGAGTGCCGTCATTTCACCGAAGAGCTGCACGTTCTGGAACGTCCGCGCCACGCCGGAGAGCGCAATGTCCGACGACGTCCGCCCGGCCAGCGACTGCCCGGCGAACTCGATGCTGCCCGCCGTCGGAACGTAGATGCCCGTCAGCACGTTCATCATCGTGCTCTTGCCGGAGCCGTTCGGGCCGATCAGCCCGTGAATCGTGCCGCGCTTGACGGTCAGATCCACCTGATTGAGTGCCTTCAGGCCGTCGAACTGCATGAGCAACTGACGCACCTTGAGCAGTTCGTCAGGCCCGCTGCCCGCCGCCGCCAGCACCGGATCGGTGTCGCTGACGGCCGCCTCGTCGACTTGCGTGGCCGAGACAGTCAGCGTACGGCGCCGGTTCAGAACGCGCGAACGCAGGAAGCCGACGATGCCATCCGGCAGGTAGTACACAACGAACAGGATCATCAGACCGAAGATCGTCAGACGCCAGTCCGTAATGCTGTCGCGCCACCAGGTCACGCCCGCCAGCGCAATCGTGCCGACGATCGGCACGGCCGCCTTGGCAAGCGAGGTGCGTCCGCGTGCGATGGCAGCCACCGCCACGACGGTGGTCACGGCAGCGATCACCGTGGCGACGATGCGGAAGATGCTGATGTCGTCGAGCAACTGCGGCAGCAACACGATGATCGCCGCGCCCAGCAGTGACCCGCTGCGCGTCTTGCGTCCGCCCATGATGACGGCCAGCAGGAACAGGATCGTCAGCTCGAAGTTGTACGTGTTCGGCGAGATGTACTGCTCGGAATACGCATAGAGACTGCCCGCCAGACCGGCGAAACCGGCACTGATCACGAACGCATACACCTTGTAGCGGTACACCGACACGCCCATACAGTCCGACGCCACCGGCGAATCGCGCAACGCTTCGAAAGCGCGGCCGAGGTGCGACTTCAGAATCCGGTGTGCCACGAGCATGCTCAACAGCAGCAGCACGGCGACAAGCCAGTAGTACTCGACCTCGTCGATCGGATGACCACCGATGACCGGCTTCGTGAGCTTGATACCGAGTGGCCCCGACGTCAGGAAGTCCATCTCGTTGATGAGAATCTGGATGATGGTGCCGAAGGCCAGCGTCACCATCGCCAGATACGGGCCGATCACCCGCAGCGCAGGCAACGCGAGCACGGCACCGAATGCCGCCGTGACGAGAATCGCGGCGGGCAACGCCAGCCAGAGAGAGAGCCCGAGCTTGGCGAAGAACACCCCCGCCACGTAGGCGCCGATGCCGAACAGGCCCGCATGGCCCAACGACACCTGCCCGGTGTAACCCACGACGATGTCCAGCCCGAAGAGCAGGATCGCGTAGATCATGATCGTCTCGATCATGTGGATGTAATACGGGTTGCCGACGGCGATCGGGAAGCCGAACAGCGCGACGATGCCCACGATTGCCGCGAGCTTCGTGGTCACGCGCAGGCCGCCGAGATCGTCGGCCCCGCGGGCGTTAGAGGTCTGTGCGGTCATGGTTACACCTTCTTGATGGCGGTCTTGCCGAACAGGCCCGCCGGCTTCACGGCCAGCACAAGCAGCAGCAGCACGAGACCCGGCACGTCTTTGTAGCCGGTCGAAATGTAGAACGCGGTCGTCGTCTCGGCCACGCCAAGGATCACGCCGCCCACGAGCACCCCCATGCCGCTCGACAGACCACCGATAATCGCGACGGCGAAGGCCTTGAGCCCGAGCACTGCGCCCATCGTGGCGCCGGTCAGCGTCAGCGGTGCGACGAGCACGCCCGCGAAGGCGGCCGCCATGGACGACAACGCATACGAGAAGGTAATCACCAGACTGGTGTTGATGCCCATGAGTCCGGCGGCGTCGCGGTCGTTCGCCGTGGCCACCACGGCCTTGCCGTAGATCGAGCGACGGTTGAACAACTCGACGGCGGCCATCATGAGCAACGCGCCCGCGACGACGAGCAGCTCCATCGGCAGCACGTTCGCCCCCAGCAGGCTGATGGGTGACTCAGGCAGCGGCGACGGGAATTTGAGGTCGTCGCGTCCCCAGACGTTTTCCGCGACGTTACGGAAAATGATGCCCAACGCGATGGTGGACATGATCCAGCCGAACTCGGACTTGATTCGCAAAGCGGGTTTCACGCCGATGCGTTCGACGAATGCGCCTTGCACGAGACCGAACAGGCAGACGATGGGGATCATCAGCCAGTAGTTCAGGCCGAGGGTGTCGACCAGAGTGAGGCCGACCAGTGCGCCAAGCATCAGCGCTTCACCTTGGCCGAAGTTCAGGGTGCCGGACGTCGCGAACGTCAGTTGGTAACCGAAGGCGATCACGGCGTAGATCATCCCCAGCGCGATACCGCTGTAGATGAGTTGAATCAGGATGGACATGCGTTCCTCTCTCGCGAGTGCGAGCCTACGAGCGATGCACGGGAGGCATTCGATACGGGTGCCGCGCGCCGGTCCCGAGTGCAGGCGTCTGGCCCGGGTGTGGCGACGGCGCGCGTGCCGCGCCCGGATACCCCGTTGCCGGGGGCCTGGGTCACGAGCAACGCGCGCCGTCGTTCACCTGTCATGGCTGCAAAGTGCAACCGGAATGCTGCGTTGGGAGGAGGTGCGGCTTACTTCCCGGCCGCCTTTTCGCGCACCTTGCTGCCAGCCTTCAGATCGGTGTCGTAGGCGTACACGACACGGCCGCCCTTCACTTCGCCGAACACCGGAATATTGGCGGTGATGGCGTCGTGGTCGTCATGCGTGAACGGACGATCGTAGGTCGTGACCACGCCTTCCACCGGCGTCTTCAGGTCTTCGAGTGCGGCGCGCACCTTCGGGCCGTCGGTGCTGCCGGCTTGCTTGATGGCCGCCGCCAGCAGGTAGATCGAGTCATAGCCCTGTGCTGCCGAGACCGCCGAGTCGATGCGGTTATTCTTCGGCTTGAACATGGCCACATAGGCGTCGATGAAGGCCTTGCGCTTGGGCGTGTTCGGTTCCTGAATGAACGTTTGCGGCATGCGTGCACCTTCGCCGTTCGCGCCCGAGTTGTCGATGTAGTTCGCCATCGCGAGCGTCCAGCTACCCACGATCGGCAGCTTCCAGCCGAGCTTGCCCATGCCATTGGCGATCTGCGCCAGTTCCGGGCCGATACCGTACGTGAGGATCACGTCGGCGCCGGCTTGCTTGGCCTTGAGCAACTGGGCCGTCATATCGACGTCCTTGATGTTGAACTTCTCGACGGCGACCGGCGTGATGCCCTTCGCCTTGAGGGCCTTTTCCAGATCCTCGCGGCCAAGCTGACCGTAGTTCGTCGAGTCGGCAAGAATCGCAGGCTTCTTGAAGCCGCGACGCGTGATGGCTTCTTCCACGATCATCGGCGCCTGAATGCTGTCCTTGGCGGCGTTGCGGAAGACATAGTTATCGGGGTACTGAGGCGGCTTGAACTGATCGGTGATGACCGTGCCCGTGGCCACGTTGTTGAACACCGGGATCTTTGCGTCCTGGTAGAAGCGCTGCGAAGCGAGCGCCACACCGGTGTTGATGTAGCCGACAGTTGCGACCACCTTTTCCTTGTTGATGAGTTCCTGCGCCACTTGCACGCCGCGTTCGTTCTTGGCCTCTTCGTCGCGCTCGACCAGCAGGATCTGACGGCCCAGCACGCCGCCCGACTTGTTGATTTCCGACGCTGCGAGACGCACGCCGTCACGCATGGAAACGCCCATCGACGACGAGCCGCCGGTGAACGGGCCAGACACGCCAATCTTGATCGGATCGGCCGCAATGGCCATCGAGGCGGACAGGGCGAACGCGACAGCGCCAGCCATGAGCTTGAATCGGAATTGCATAAGGGTCTCCTTCGGTGCGATGCGTTTCGATATGACGCTTTTCTGCTTCTGCTTCCTGGTGTCGCAGGCCCTGCCGTGGAATACGCAATTTACGAGTTGTCTCTCACCCGCCGCACCACCCCGGTCTTGTAATTCGTGTCAGGGCGATACCGTAAAGCACGCTTCGAACGACCAACCTAGCGCGCCGATTATGTGATCGCTGAGTTTCGCCCGCAAAGGCGGGAATACCCCTACGGGGACGCGGGTTTGCGCCCCGTTATCGCCATTTGACGCGGGTTTCCAAGGAGTTTTGCAGCACGCGCCATGTACGGCGCGTGTCGGGACATCAGCACGGAGTGCCAAAGAGTTCGACTCGTATGACGGGTCGTAAGGCAGATGTAAGCGATGGCGTTTAGTCGCCGGGCGCAATCACTTCGCGGGCCCCGTTTCGCCCCATCGGGCTGACCAGTCCGGCCGCTTCCATCTGCTCGATGAGACGCGCGGCACGGTTGTAGCCGATGCGCAGTTGCCGCTGGACGGCAGAGATCGAGGCGCGACGCGAATTCAGCACGAATGCCGCCGCTTCGTCGTAAAGCGGGTCAGCCTCGACGTCACCCGTCGATTCGCCGAACAGATCGGCCGACGCGGCGTCACCCGGATCCCCGGCGAGAATCGCTTCGTCGTATTCCGGCTCGCCATACTGTTGCCAGTGCTGAACGACGCGATGCACCTCGTCGTCAGCGACGAACGCCCCGTGGACGCGCTGCGGATAGCCCGTACCCGGCGGCAGGAACAGCATGTCACCCTGCCCCAGCAGCGACTCTGCTCCCATCTGATCGAGAATCGTCCGCGAATCGATCTTCGACGACACCTGGAACGCGACGCGCGTCGGAATGTTCGCCTTGATGAGGCCGGTAATGACATCGACCGAAGGACGCTGCGTCGCGAGAATCAGGTGAATGCCTGCGGCGCGCGCCTTCTGGGCAAGCCGGGCAATCAGTTCTTCGATCTTCTTGCCCGCGACCATCATCAGATCGGCCAACTCGTCGATGACCACAACGATGAACGGCAGACGGTCCAGCGGTTCCGGCGCATCGGGCGTGAGCGAGAACGGATTGCTCACCTTGGCGCCCGCCGCATGGGCAGCGTCGATCTTCTCGTTGTACCCCGCCAGATTGCGCACGCCGAGCGCAGACATCAGCCGGTAGCGTTTCTCCATCTCGCCCACACACCAGTTCAGCGCGTGTGCGGCCAGCTTCATGTCGGTGACGACGGGGGCCAGCAGATGCGGAATGCCGCCGTAGACGGACAGCTCCAGCATCTTCGGGTCGATCATGATGAGCCGTACGTCGTCGGGAGTGGCCTTGTACAGCAGCGACAGAATCATCGCGTTGACGGCCACCGATTTTCCCGACCCGGTTGTGCCCGCCACCAGCAAGTGCGGCGCGCGCGCGAGGTCGGCCACGACGGGCTCACCCGTGATGTCCTTGCCCATGGCAAGCGCGAGGTGCGAGCGATGCGTGTCGAACACCGGCGCCGTCAGGATTTCGGAAAGGCGGATCATTTGCCGCTGCGCGTTCGGCAATTCCAGACCCATGCAGGTCTTGCCGGGAATCGTCTCGACCACGCGGATCGAGGTTACGCCCAGCGCACGCGCCAGATCCTTCACGAGACCGACGACCTGCGCACCACGCACGCCCACCGCCGGTTCGACTTCGAAGCGCGTGATGACCGGCCCCGCAGACGCGCCGACAACCGTCACCGGCACCTTGAATTCGGCCAGACGCTGCTCGATCAACTGGCCCACGGCCGCGAGCGCTTCGTCAGAGACAACGTTGGCGACATCTTGCGCCGTCGCAGGCGAGAGCAGGTCAACCGACGGCAGATCGTAATCAATGATGACGCGTGGCGGCGCAAGCGCGTACGGCGTGTCGGCGGAGAAGCTGGCGGATTGCGGCTCGCTGGCGCGCGTCACGCTGAACGGCACAGGTGCGGCGAATGTCGGAATCGCAGGCACCGCGGGCGTTGGCGCCACCGATGCCGCCTGTGCCCCCTGTGCAACCTGCTCGGCCGATGCGGGCCGGGCCGCTGGTTGCGCAGATTCGTCGTCGTGCTCGGACGGCGCCTCATCGGTACGCGCCCACGTGCCATCGGCACGCAAGACGTAATGCGGCTTCGGCGACGGGTCGATCGTCTCAACGGTGTCCGGTGCTTCCATGAGCGCAGACGCTTCAGCCGGTTTGAAGGATGCGACGGACGATTCGGCAGACGGTGTGCTCAGCGGCGCATGGGTCGGCGTGTGAGTCGATGTGTCGGTCGGCGTGTGGGTCGGCACGTCAAACGCTTCGACGCTCGCGAGCACATCCGCGAAGACAAACGGAGGTGGCGACGCGACAGCCACCGACGCGGGCGCGGGCATCGGGTTCGGTACGAACGTTGCCGCAGATTCGACAGGGGATGCAGCGGGAATG
>JARLJF010000176.1 GCA_031291335.1 Pandoraea sp.
GGAACGCACGCGCGTGCTTGCGGCCAACCTCGCGAATGAGGCGACGCCGGGCTATCAGGCGCGCGACCTCGATTTCAGCGAGCGAGTGCAGTGGCATCTCGACGCCGGCGTTTCGCCGGTAGGGGGGGCTGACGCCTTGCGTGCAGGCGAGTCATCCGACGCCTTGCGCTATCGCGTGCCGATGCAGGCGCGTGCCGATGGCAACACCGTGGAACTGGGTATCGAGCAGGCGCTTTTCGCGCAGAACCTGACCGACTGGCAGGCCAGCCTTTCCTTTCTGAATCGGCGTCTTGCCGGATTACAGAAGGTCATCGACGGAGGCCGTTGACGATGAGTTTCAGAGAGATTGCGGGAATCGCCGGCTCGGCGATGGCCGCGCAGACGATTCGATTGAACACGGTGGCGAGCAATCTGGCCAACGCCAGTGCGGTGACGGGCGATGCCGAGACGGCCTATCGCGCGCGCAAGCCGGTGTTCGCGACCGTGCTGGGTGAGGCGCAGGGCGCGCATCACGTGCAGGTCATCGACATCTATGAGAGCGAAGACTTGCCGCGTGTCGCATACGAACCGGGCAATCCGGTCGCCGACGCCGAGGGCAACGTTTTCTACGCGAACGTGAATGCGATCGAGGAAATGACGGACATGCTCGACGCCTCGCGCGCGTTTCAAACCAATCTGGAAGTGCTTGCCCGTGTGCGCACGGCGCAGCAGGAATTGCTACGACTCGGAGAACGCGGATGACGCTGCCCATTGGAAATCAACTGCTTGCGCGCAGTGGCGAGGCGACTGCCGCGTCAGCGCCTGCGGCGGCCGCCGACGCTGGCGAAGACGTACGAATGATGTTTACGAAGTTGCTGGTCGCGCAGATTCGCAACCAGGACCCGCTCAATCCGACCGATCCCGCGCAGTTCGTCGCGCAGCTCACGCAACTCAGCCAGACCGAGACCATGCAGCAGGTGAGCCAGCGAGTGTTGGCGCAGACCAACGTGCTTGCCGGCTTGCAGGGCTACGCATTGGGCAGCCATGTCGGGCGCGAGGTGAGCGTAGAGACGCCGAGCATCGAGCGAGTGAAAGGGCAGACGACACGCGGGTCGGTTGATCTGCCTGTGCTGAAAGAGCCTGCCGAGATCGTGCTCACGGGCCGCGACGGCAAGACGATTCGCAAGCCGTTGCCAGTCACATCGGGGCGCACGGAATTCAGTCTCGACGACGCATGGTTCGCCGCGAGTCAATTGGGCGCAGGCAAGTTCGATATTCACGTTCAGGCCGGGACGACCCGATTGCCGGTGCGCATCTCGGGCCGGGTCGAGCGCGTGCATCTCGACGGAAGTGGCGCGCAGATCGACGTGTCGGGCGTGGGACAGCGCATCGACGCGGCAAACATCAGGGAATTGTCGGCCGGTCCGGCTTCGGACATGGCCAAGAATGGGAGTCAAGCATGAGTTTCGATATCGCCCTGTCGGGCATCAACGCCATCAACAAGTCGCTGGAGACAATCTCGCAGAACATCTCCAACGTCGAGACAAACGGCTACAAGTCGGGGCGCGCGCAGTTCGTCTCGGCCATGGCCGAGGCGCAACCGGCGGGTGTCAAGGTTAGCGGCACGCGGTATTCGGTCGACGCCAATGGCAGTCTGCGCAGCTCCGGCGACCGCCTGCATCAGGCGATTCAGGGCGGTGGTTTCTTCGTGCTCAAGGAGACGAACGGGCAGCGCCTGTATTCACGTGTCGGCGATTTCGAGATCGACAAGAACAACAAGCTCGTCGACGGCAGCGGTCGCGCGGTACAGGGCTTTGCCCAGGGCCAGTCGGGGGTTTCGGATGTGACGATCGACAAGCGGCCGTTAGGCGCTGAGGCCAGCACAGGGATCAACGTCACGGGGCGCTTGCCCAATCCTTTGGTGGTGGGGCAGGTTAACGACGTGTCTGTCACATTTCGCGATGCCAGCGGCGATTCGCAGGTGAGAACGTTGCGGTTCGAGGTGACGGCAGGCCCGGCGCTGCAAGTCTCGGAAGTCGACGGGGCAAACTCGACCGTCTTGGGGACACTCGACCCTTCAACGATGAGATTGACCGGTCGAACGCCCGGCACCGGGTCGCTTCCCGATATCAACTTCGACGGCATGCAATATCAAGCTGGCCGGTTCGAAGCTAGCGCGACCGAAGTGGGCGGCCGTGAGGCGGGCACGTTTGTCCGCGCCCGTATCGAAAAAGACGGCTCAGTGGTCGCCGAGTACAGCAACGGCACGAGCGAAACGCAGTATCAACTCGCGCTCGGTGAGTTTGCCAACGCGGCGGGCCTGATCCCTGTGGATGGCACCGCATGGCGCGAGACCGGCGTGTCGGGCTTTGCCCAACTGCGGCGTCCGGGCGAGGGTGGCACGGGCGTGCTCGTGAGCGGCTCGCTCGAAGGGTCGAACGTCAACGTGACGGACGAACTGGTGAACCTGATGTCTGCACAGCGTAACTATCAGGCGAACACCAAAATCATCTCGACGCAAAACGAGATGATGCGCAACCTGATGCAATCGATCTGACGCAATGGACGCCCTGATCTATACCGCCATGTCGGGCGCGCAGCGTGCTCAGGACACTCAGCACCTGGTCTCGCACAACCTCGCCAACACGGCGACCACTGGCTTTCGCGCGTCATTGGCCGTCGCGCAAGCCAATGCGGTGCCCGGCGCGGGCCTTGCCTCGCGGCACCAGGCCGTGCAGGCGCCGGCCGGTCTGGACACCACTCCCGGCGTGCTCGAATCCACAGGGCGCGCGCTCGACGTAGCGATCGATGGCGACGGTTATCTGGTACTCGCGGCGCGCCCGGAAGACGGTGCGGATGTCGTCTATTCGCGCGGCGGCTCGCTGCGGCTCGATGGTGACGGCAATTTGCTGCTCAACGGTCGCGCGTTGCTGGGCGAGGGCGGTCCCATCGCGGTACCGCCGCATCGAGAACTCGACATTGGTGCGGACGGTACGGTCGCCGTGGTGCTCGATGGCTCGAGCGAACTGGTTCCGGTAGGCCGTCTGCAACGCGCGCTTGCTATGCCTGGCGACATGCGCAGCACCGGCAGTGGCGTGCTCGTGAGCGACGCGGGCACGTTGCCCGGCGATGACGTCACGTTGCGTGGCGGCCATCTCGAAGCGAGCAACGTCTCGGCCGTGGGCGCCATGGTGCAGAGCATGAACGCGAGCCGCGACTTCGAAATGCAGATGCGCGTGCTCAAGATCGCCGACGACATGGCAGAGGGCGGCAATCGCCTCATGCGTAGCTAAGCCGCGTCCGTTCCCCAATTTCCCATCGAGATGTCATGAATCCCGCACTTCTTATCGCCCGTACGGCGGTTCACGCGCAAGACGCGCAGTTGCAGACCATTGCCAACAATCTGGCCAATGTGAATACCACAGGCTTCAAACGCGACCGGCTCGCGTTCGAAGACACGTTCTATCGTGTCGTGCGTCCGGCGGGCGCACGCACGCAAGCCGATGCCACCCTGCCCGGCGGCATGTACTTCGGTACCGGTGTCCGTCTGGCCGGCACGCAGAAGCAGTTCGTCAACGGCACGGAACAGGACACCCAGAACGAACTGGATGTCGCCATTACCGGGCGCGGCTTCCTGCAGGTCGAAATGCCCGATGGCGAAACGGCTTACACCCGCGCCGGCAATCTTCGGCTAGATGCCGACGGGCGTCTGGTGACGCAGGCGGGGCATCCCCTCGTCGGCGATATCGTCGTGCCGCCGGGTGCGCGCGATCTGACGATCAGCGCGGACGGCGACATCAGCGCACTCGAGGCTGGCGATGCCGAACCGACTTCGCTCGGACGTCTGCAACTGGCCGACTTCGTGAACCCGTCCGGGCTGCGCCCGATGGGCAGCAACCTGTTTGCCGAGACGGCTGCAAGCGGGCCCCCGATCGAAGGCAATCCGGGAGAAGAGAATCTCGGGCTGCTGCGACAAAAGGCGCTGGAAGGCTCGAACGTCGTCGCCGTCGAAGAGATGGTGAACATGATTACGGCACAGCGCGCGTATGAAATGAGCACCAAAGTCCTGTCGGCGGCCGACAACATGATGCAGAGCCTCGCGCAGGTCGCGCGGTAACTCACGGGGACGATGATGATGCACAGGACCGGCCGTCAGCCGAGCGACACCCGCATGGCATATCGCGGGATGCGCGCGGTGAGCATGGTGGTTACGGTGGCGCTTGCCGCGGTACTCACCGGCTGCGCGGGCTTCCTGCCGCCGCAACTCGAAGAGAGCGACGACTTGCCGAGCGTGGCCGAGATGTCGTCGCAGGGGCAGGCGGGTGGCCTCTTTTCGGCGGGGAACGCGCTGTCGCTCACATCGGATCAGCGCGCGTTTCGCTCGGGCGATGTACTGACGGTCGTGCTGCAGGAGCAGACACAGGCGAGCAAGCGTGCCGGCACGCGACTGGACAAGCGTAGCGACATGTCGATCGACGAGATCACGTTGATGGGCAAGTCTGCCTTTGGCGACTCCGCGCTCGGTGCGCAACGCGGTTTTCGCGGCGATAGCTCCAGCACGGCACAGAACACCTTGCGTGGTGCGATCACGGTCGTGGTGCACCGCGTGCTGCCCAGCGGGTTGCTGCATGTGCGCGGCGAGAAGCGTCTTTTCCTGAATCAGGGCGAGGAAACCGTACGCGTCGCGGGGTACGTGCGAGCGGGCGACATCGATACGACCAATCGCGTGTCGTCACTGCGCGTTGCCAATGCACGCATTCAGTATTTCGGTACGGGGGCGCTTGCCGACAGCAACAACCCGGGCTGGCTCATGCGCTTCTTCAACAGCCAGTACGCGCCGCTCTAAGGAAATTCGCATGTTCAGAATGCCTGACGCTCTCGCGCGTATGCCTCACCGGTTCCACGCGTTGTGTGTGGCGACAATGGTCGCCATGTTCCTCGCGTTGGTCGTTGCACCGGCCGCCTACGCACAAACGGTGCGCAACTACGTCAACGTGGAAGGCGTGCGCGACAACCAGCTTGTCGGCTACGGTCTGGTCGTGGGCCTTGCGGGGACCGGCGACGGCCCGCGCTCGCGCCATTCCAGTCAGTCGCTTGCCAACCTGCTCAAGCAGTTCGGCGTGAGCATGCCGGACAACGTGCAACTGCGTTCACGCAATGTCGCCGCTGTCATGGTCAGTGCGACGTATCCATCCGGTTTCCTGCGTGGACAGACGATCGACGTTACCGTGTCGTCGATGGGCGACGCGCGCAGCCTGCGTGGCGGCACGCTGCTACTGACCCAGCTTCGTGCGGTCGACGGACAGACCTATGCGCTCGCGCAAGGCAATCTCGTCGTGAGTGCGATGCAGGCCGAGGGGCGCAGCGGGTCTCGTGTCCAGAAGAACACACCCACGGCCGGACGCGTGCCCAACGGCGCGACGATCGAGCAAGAGATTCCCGTGCCGGTCGGCGAGGGCGGCACCATGCGCCTGAGCCTGAAGCGCCCCGACTTCCGGCTGGCCGCGAACATCGCAGACGCCATCAACGCCCGCTTTGGCGAGCGTGTTGCGCAGGCGAGGAACGGCAGCACGGTCGAGGTGACGGCCCCCGACGACGCCGACGCGCGCGTGCGTTTTCTCGCAGATGTCCACGCGTTGCCTGTGCCGGGCGTGAGCCGCGTGCCGCGCGCGGTGATCAACGCGCGCTCGGGGACGGTGGTGATCTCGCAGGGCGTGACCGTGCGTCCCGTTGCCGTGTCGCATGGTTCGTTGCGTGTGACGGTGACGGAGTCGCCCGTCATCTCCCAGCCAGGGCCATTTTCGCGCGGCCGCACGGCCGAAGCCCAACGCTCGCGCATCGACGTGCAGGAAGACGACATGGACATTCAGGTCTGGCCGGATGGAGTCGATCTGCAAACCATCGTCGACAGCCTGCGCCGCTCGGGAGCAACCCCCGACGACGTTATTGCCATCCTGCAAGCCCTGGACGAAGCTGGCGCGCTTAACGGCGAGCTGCACGTGATTTGAGAGACCTGATGACGTCAACGATGCACCACCATTTGCCAATTTCCGCCGCCGGGTCGCCTATGCAGGATATGGGCGCCGCACCGGTGGCCCCGGGCGCAGATCTCGAAGCGGCCGCCGAGCAGTTCGAAGCGATCTTCATCGCACGGCTGTTGGGTGAAATGCGACGAGCCACGCAGGCATTGCGCGACGATCGCGATGAGGCTGGCGCACTGGGCAAGCGCGATCGCTCGACCGACGGCCTGCACGAATGGGCCGACACGCAGGTCGCACAGGCGCTGGCGTCGCGCCGCGCGTTCGGCATTGCCGACACGATCCTCCGGCAGATGGCCGGCCGCTAAGCGAACGCCAGGCCAGTTTCACGCGAATACAGACACGACAGGCACTCAACCATGAACATGCTGAACATCGCCACGCAAGGCGTGAAAACGGCGCAATCGTTGCTCGACAACGAGTCGCTCAACATCTCGCAGATGAGCAATTCGGCGTACACGCGCCGTAACGTGCGGGTGACGTCGCGAGCCGACGGCACGGTGCAGGCGCAGGAAGTCGTGCGCGTGGCCGGGCTGGAACAGCGACGCCAGTTGTGGCGTGCGGTGTCTGGCGCCAGTGAACTTGACGTGCAGAAGCCGCATGCCGATGCGCTGCTCACGCAACTCGGTGGCACCGACGTCGCCAGCGATCCGCTGGGCCTGCGCGACTTCGTCAAGGCGCTCGACCACGAGGCGCAGACGATCGGCAGCGACGTTCACGCGGACGAAGTCTTCGCCGCATTGGGACGCGTGGCCGAGCGCACGAACTCGATGTTCTCTGCGTTGGCACGTATGCGAGAGAACCTCAACATGGTGCGCAGTGGCGACACGGATAAAGTGAATCGCCTCACGACGACGCTGGCCGATCTGAACCGTCTGCATCGGCTGGCACCGGACGAGGCCGGCCGCCTTGCCATCGAAGATCAACGCGATCAGGCGCTGGGCGAACTGGCGTCTTTTGTCGACGTGGATGTGCGGGAAGACGCCAATGGCGGGTATCACGTGCTCACGCGCAGCGGCCAACCGCTGGTGCTGGGCAATCGCGCGGCACGACTCGAAGCCCAGCCGGGTGGGGGGTACACGCTCGTCGCGGGGACGTCGCGAGTGAATGTGCCGGCTGACGGACTTGGCGGCCGTCTGGGCGGCCATGACAGGTTTCTCGCGCGCGAGCTGGATCAACGCATCGCAGACGTGACCGAAGTCGCTCGCACGCTCGCCGAGCAACTCAACCGTGCGCATGCCGATGTGCCGTCGGGGACCTTCACGGCCACGCCGCTGCTGTCGTTGACCCCGGGGCCGAACGGCATGCCGCTGTTGCAACGCACGCTCGCGACGGCACAGGCGCTCGACCTCAACGCCGACAGCGCCAACGGTAACGGCAAAACGCTGCAACGCCTCAAAGGGGCGCTCAACGCGGCGGTATCGCTCCCGGGCCGTGCGGGCGGCACACTCGTCGAAGCCATGAGTGCGCTGGCCGCAGACACGGGCCGTCGCGCCAGTGAAATCGACGCCAGCCGAACGTCGGCGGGCGCGGTGCTGGTATCCGCGCGCACGCAGTTTCAAAAGCAGGCGGGCGTCGACGAGACCGATTCTGGCGGTGCACTCATGGCCTATATGAAGCTCTATCGCGCGAACGCTCGCGTGGCCTCTGTCGCCAACGACCTGTTCGACGCCACGCTGTCGATGGTCCGTTGATCTGAGCCGCGCGCACGAAAGGAAAAGCAATGCAAATCAATCACCACTTCAGCCGTTTCGAGCGTGAGCATGTACTGCGCGACATGAACGAACGACTGGAGCGCATGACCGATCAAGCCCGCGAAGAAAAGCGTGTGCTGAGCGCTTCCGACGATCCCGTCGACTTCGAGCGCATCGCTCGCATCGACCGTCAACAGCAGACCATCGGGCATCGTACAAAGATCGTGGCCAGCCTTGAGGCCGATCTCAAACAAGCGAGCGTGAGTCTCAAGAGTGCCTTGGACCGGCTGAGTGCCTTCAAGAGCGAAGTGTCGCTGAAGGCTGACTCGCTGCAATCTGGTGAGGCGCAAGAATACGTTGGCAAGATTCGCGATCTGATGAATGGCCTCGTCGGTGCGATCAACACGCGTCGTGCCGACGGCAGCTACCTCTTTGCTGATAGCGGTGCGCCCATTCGTGATGCCGCCGCGCCGGGTGCGGCGGCAGCGAACTACGAACTGAGCACCGCGGCGCAAACACCGATGCCTGTCGAGATCGGCGACGGGCTTCACCATGCCAACGCGTCGCAGGTGTGGCAGGGCATGCCGGATCTGCTCAATCGCTTGGGGGCGGCAGCCGTAACGTTGGCGAGCGCCGGTACTGCGAGTCCGGCTTCGGTCGTGGTGTTGCGCAATCTGGCTGATCCGATTGACGATCAGGCAAAACACATCGCGGACATCCAGTTCCTGAACGACCATAGCGCGAAGCGTCTTGACGCCGTGCGCAAGGATCAGGAACTTCAGAGCGCCGTGCTGGTGAAGGCTCGCGTCGCCATCGAAGGCAAAAGCGCCACCGAGGCATTGCCGGAACTTCTGGCGATGTACCGTGCGATTTCTGCGGCGCGCACCGCGCATGCGGAAGTGGGCAAGCTGTCGTTCTTCGACGCTATCTGAGGCCATCGCCCATGGTTGACCTCATTCGTGAGATTCCTGGAAGTGCTGCGCTCGATGACGCGCTGATTTCGTCCCGTCTGAATCCCCGCAAGGGCGACGGTGCGCAGACCGGCACATCGACGCAGGCGTTGACCGGCGTGGGTTCGGCGAATGCCGCATCGGGCGTGGCCGGGCCGGTGCGTGTTGGCGCATCGTACCGGGCGGCATGGTCGGGGGGCGAGTATTTCGACCGGCAGCGCGTTGCACAAGTCACCGAACTGATCTCGCAGCATGCGACGGCCAGCCGGGCAAGCGCAGGTGTGCAATGGTTGTCGCGACTCCATGCGTCGGCCGTTGCCGCGCTGACGTCGCTCTCGCGATGGCAAGACGGCGACCCGGTATCGCAGGCGCAGGCACGCCGGACACTCGACGCGCTCGGTGCTCAGTGGCAGAACCGCGAGCGGGAGAGTCTGGGCACGGTCGACGACCGGCTGCATTTCGATGGGCGGGGAAAGGCACCGAGACGTTTCACCGTCGATGGCGTCGCCCCGGCGCAGTGGAGCGCGTCGAACACCGAGCGCCTGACGCTCTTTCCTGCCGGGCCTCACAAGGCGAGTGTCGAGATTGATCTGGCGAACGTGGTGTCGCAGGCAGGATTGCGTCGCCGCATGACCCGGGC
Organism: Pandoraea sp.; assembly: GCA_031291335.1. Taxonomy (GTDB): domain Bacteria; phylum Pseudomonadota; class Gammaproteobacteria; order Burkholderiales; family Burkholderiaceae; genus Pandoraea. The sequence goes on from JARLJF010000176.1 coordinate 9,302, forward strand.
GCTGGCGGCGTATGGCATCACGCTGGAGCCGCCACCGCCAGCACGCGAATGGGTGATGAGCGCGCCTGGCACGGCGTGGCCGTCGTTGGTGTCGCGCTTCGCGATTGCACAAACCGCCTCGGCGTCATCGTCTTCGATGACCACTCACGGTGGGACAGATGGCAACCCGCGCCGCGCAACGCTTCGTGACGCCCCGGATGCCATCGCGCCGCAGACCTGGCGTCTCGATGACCATGACGCTGTCGCGCAGACGCGACGCGCACTCGCGTCGATGGTGCGGGCCATTCGGGCGTCGCATGCAATGGCACAGAACGCCGCTCGCGCCTCGGCGCAGGCGGTCAGCCGATCGGCGTGGGTCAACGATCACGCCACCGCCGATGACGCAGCCTTTGACATTGCGATGGCGTCAGCAAAGGCGTGGACGTCGCGGCTGGGAAAGCAGCCGCCTTTCGTTGCGCTGACGCTCGCGATGCCGAAGGGCACTCCCGTCACGCGCGCGAACGTGCGTGCGCTGCTGGGTGGCGTGTAAGCGAGCGTTGTGGGCTCGGCGAACGAACCGTCGAACGATGCACGCAGATGGGAAAAATCTCCGCTGGAATGCTTAACAAATTTCGCGACGGGACGCCCTAACACGGTGAGGCAGGCAATCCGGTCTGCCGACAAGCTCACCAGAACAAGGAGCCCTAGCAATGTTGAATCTGCATACCAACGTGGCGCAAATGTCGTCGCTGAATTCGCAACGCAGCACCGGCGGCAAGTTGAACGCCATCATGCGCGATCTGTCGACCGGCAAGAAGAACGACCTGTACAAGAACGACCCGGCCGCAGCCCGTATCTCGGCCATGCTGAATATGCACACCAGCGGCACGAAGTCGGCAATCAGCAACATGAAGTACGCTCAGTCGAGCACCCGCGTGGCGCAAGGCGCGCTGGACAAGGCCAACGAACTGCTCGTGACCATGAAGGATCTGGCCACGCAGGCGAAAGATGGCCTGAAGGGCGACGCTGAAAAGTCGGCACTGCAACAGCAGTACACCAACAACGCCCAAGCGCTGAAGGCGATCTTCGACAACACGACGTTTGCTGGCAAGAATCTGCTGAAGATGGATTTTGGCGGCGGCTCCCCGACAGGCATTCTTGCTGCGGGTAACATCGACCTGCAAGTCGGCGCTGGCAAGGATGAAACGAAAAGCCTCGACATTAGCGCGGACCTTAAGACGCTGTTCGATAGTGTCGGCGACGCTACCGCAAAGTTCGGAACGCCGGTGGCGACGCTGAATGGTACCGAAGTTCACGGCTTGATCGGATCCGGCGGCGCAGCGGCAGTAGCGGGCACGTTGATGGACGAACTCAAGAAGGACACTGAGATCAGCGCGATTCTGGCGAAAATTCAGACAGGCGGTGACACTTGGAATGACAAATTGACTACCCTTCTTGGCGCGGAGCTGGCAAAGACCCCGGCCAACGTCACGGAGCTGCGGACGTCTCTCGAAACCGCGTTCAATTTATTGTCCCGAGTGAGCGGTAACTCGCTGACTATTGCCGAGAACGACAAGCTCTTCAACGCGGTCGATTCGCTGCTCGTCTCGAAGGTGCAATCGGCCCCTGATCAGTTGCTTAACGCGACTGATGCGGGTAATGCCCTGACCAACCTCGAAACCGCCATCACCCAACTGGCCACCGTGCAAGCCAGCATCGGCGCTGCCATGATGGATCTGGACGGCCGCGAGGAAGTTCAGCAAACGCTGCTGCAAAACACGAGCGAAGCGAATGCCCGCATGAACGAAGTGGACTTCGCCGAGTCGGTGTCGGAGCTGACCAA
>JARLJF010000177.1 GCA_031291335.1 Pandoraea sp.
ACCTTCTCATTACGAATGAGCTGCTCTACCGACTGAGCTACTCCGGCGCTGCGAAGAAGTGAGATAATAGCAGACTTTCTGCGATTGTCACGACTTTTCTCAAAAATTTTCGGCTCACGTTGCGTGAGTTGCGCGTAAATCCTTGAAATTGCAGAAATCCTGCGCTTCCGTCATCGCGACGTATTGATCGACGCGACGACCGTCTCGTGACTTCCCGTGACCTTACTTCGCGCTGTCTTCGTGGTGATAGCCAGTCACGCGTTCGACTTCGTTCTTCGAACCAAGGAAAACGGCCACGCGCTCATGCAGTTTCTGCGGCTGGACGTCCAGAATACGCTGCACACCGTTCGTTGCCGCGCCACCCGCCTGCTCGACCAGGAAGCTCATCGGGTTGGCTTCGTACATGATGCGCAGCTTGCCCGGCTTGTCCGGATCGCGCTTGTCGGCCGGGTACATGAACACGCCACCGCGCGTGAGAATGCGATGCACGTCCGCTACCATCGAGGCGATCCAGCGCATGTTGAAGTCCTTGCCGCGCACGCCTTCCTTGCCCTGCAGCAGTTCGCTGACGTAGCGCTGCACCGGCGGATACCAGTGACGCTCGTTCGACATGTTGATCGCGAATTCCTTCGTGTCCTCCGGAATGCGCATGCCTTCCTGCGTCAGCACCCACGACCCCATCTCACGATCGAGCGTGAAGCAGTTCACGCCATGACCCGTCGTCAGCACCAGCACCGTTTGCGGACCATACACCGCATAGCCGGCCGCGACCTGTTGCGTACCCGGTTGCAGGAAGTCCTGTTCCGTCGGGTCCGTCACGCCGTCCGGGCAACGCAGCACCGAGAAGATCGTGCCGATCGACACGTTCACGTCGATGTTCGACGAGCCGTCGAGCGGATCGAACATCAGCAGGTATTCGCCCTGCGGATAGCGGTTCGGAATGTGGAAGACGTCCTCCATCTCTTCAGAGGCCATCGCCGCGAGGTGACCGCCCCATTCGTTCGCCTCCAGCATGATCTCGTTGGAGATCACGTCGAGCTTCTTCTGGACTTCACCTTGCACGTTCTCGCTGCCCGCGCTGCCCAGCACGCCGCCCAGCGCACCCTTGGACACGGCATGGCTGATCGACTTGCACGCGCGCGCAACAACTTCGATCAGCAGGCGCAGCTCGGCAGGAATGTTGTTGAACTCCCGCTGCTGTTCGATGAGATATTGAGTAAGGGTCTTGCGCCGCATGTGGGCCTCCGGGAAAGCAAAAAAAGCGTACCTATTCGATTTGGTCGCAATTTTACTCGTAAAGGCGCGCTGCCCCCGCGAAAAATCCTTGGGGGCAGCGCAATTTCAGGTGTGGCTGAGGTAGGTCTCGGTGTTTTCCGAGAGATGGCCGATCAGTCCAGGCCGTCGAACAGGGCGTCGTCCGGACCGATGTGCGACGGCGCACGCCATGCGGCATCGCGCAGGCTGTGCTGCACCTGCTTGTCCACGCCGAGCAGAATCGCGAAGATCGCCATGCGCACCGGAATGCCGTTGTCCGTCTGACGGAAGATCGCCAGTCGCGGATCGTGATTCAGATCCGTCGACAGATCGTTCGCGCCCGGCCGGCTGTCGCGCGGCAGCGGGTGCATGATGATCGTGCGCGCGTCGCAATACTGGTTGATGAGCGCTTCGTTGATCTGGAAGTCCGGCGTGTAGCCCTCGATCGCCTCGTCGGCAAAACGCTCTTTCTGAATACGTGTGGCGTAGACCACATCGGCACCGGCCAGATCGGCGAGCGAGTGGCTCTGCACGATCACATGACCGTTCTGCGAAATCTGATCGAGAATGTACGTCGGCATTTCCAGCGACGGCGGCGAGATCAGCGTGAACTTCAGGCCGCGATACAGCGCGAGCAGTTTGATCAGCGAGTGCACCGTGCGCCCGTAGCGCAGGTCGCCGACCATCGCGACGTGGGCGCCGTCGACCAGCTTGCCCAGACGCGAAAACTCGCGACCGATCGTGTACAGATCGAGAATGGCCTGGCTCGGATGTTCGCCCGGGCCGTCGCCACCGTTGATGACGGGAATGTTCGTGGCGCGCGCGAATTCGGCGACCGACCCCTTTTCCGGGTGACGCACGACGAGCGCGTCGACGTAGCCGCTCATCACGCGGCTCGTGTCGTAGATCGATTCGCCCTTGGCCATCGACGAGAACGTGAAGCCGGTCGTGTCGCACACCGATCCGCCAAGGCGGCAGAAGGCGGCGCCGAAGCTCACGCGGGTTCGGGTACTGGCTTCGAAGAACAGATTGCCGAGCACGGCACCTTCGAGCACGCGCGAGATCTTCTGGCGGCGCGCAATCGGCTGCATGATATCGGCCACGTGGAACAGTTCTTCGAGCGAGTCACGCGAGAACTGATCGACCGAGATCAGATGCGGCTTGCCGTCGAGTCCCATGCGTTCGCGCAACGGTTTGTGTGCGCTTTGCGTAGATTCTGCGGACGGCGCTTCACGACCGAGGATTTCGCCGACGAATTTCTCCACGATGCTCGGCATCGTGCGATATTCGCTGGAATCTTCGGGGAGCAGCCAGGTGTCGAGGGCGCGCCGGCGAACGCCGATGCGCTCGGCGAAGCTGTCGCGGGTCATGTTCAGGCGACGCATCGCGTCGCGCAGGAAAGTCTGCTGTGCACTCATGGTCGGGTCGGCAGGAATGTGTACGCGATGCGTATAATAGGCGTCGATTCGTTGTTTGTCCAGCAAAAGACGTGCCCCGCGCGGGGCCGCGCCAGCCGGGCGTTTCCGGCATTTCCGGTGTATTGCCGTACGGGTATGGAAAACCTTCTCCGCAAGCTTGACCTCACTTCTTTGCGCCTTTTCGTGGCTGTCTGCCAGGAGCGGAGCATGGCGCGTGCCGCCGAGCGTGAATTCATCGCGCCCTCGGCCATCAGCCGGCGCATTGCCGACATCGAGGCAATTGTCGGCCTGCCCCTTATTCAGCGTCATCAGCGCGGTATTACCGTCACGCCTGTCGGCGAGACGGTGCGTCGCTATGCCGAACGCATTCTCGGCACGATCGAGTCGCTCGGCGCCGAGCTATCGCAATTCCACGAAGGCGCGCGCGGCAGCGTGCGCATTGCGGCGAACCTGTCGGCCATTGTCCAGTTTCTGCCGGAAGATCTCGCCGCCTTCGGCCGCGTATTTTCCGCCGTGGATGTCGAACTCGACGAGCAGCACAGTAACGAAGTGCTTCAGCGTGTGGGCGAGCGGGCCGTGGATGTGGGCATCTGCAACGCCGTCGAGGGCATTGAAGCCTTCACGATGGTGCCGTATCGCCGCGATCGGCTCGCCGTGATTCTGCCTGCGGGCCATCCGCTCGCCGGGCGTACGGGCGAGATTCCGTTTTCGGCTTGTGTCGGCGAGACGCTCGTGGGGCTTCAGGGCAACAGCGCGCTCACGCAATTGCTGCGGCAGCAGGCGAGCGCGGCGGGGGCGTCGCTGCGAATCAAGATCCGCGTGTCCAGTCTCGACGCACTGTGCCGCATGGCGCATGCAGGCCTCGGCATTGCCGTCGTGCCGGAGCAGGTCGGGCAATTGTATGTGGGCAAGCTCGACGTGGTCGTGCGTCCGCTTACCGACGAATGGGCATATCGCCAGCTCTGGCTCGTGTTCCCGTCGCGTGAGCAATTGAGCGCCACCGCATCGGCCGTCGTGAACTTCCTCGCTCAAGGGCAAGGGCAAGCACAAGGACAGGGGCCGGGCGCGTCGGGCGCATAACCTCCCAAAGGGCCTTACGCAGCGCTGCCTGCGCAGCGCGTGCGTCACTTCGCGAACCGTCACGCCGGGCTTGCCGAGACGGCACGGCAGGGCGCAAAACGGGCCGCTATGCTGTCTTCCGGAGGTAATTGCTGCATGGAAGACACCATTCGTTTCGACGGCCGTATGTTGTTCCTGTCCGACGACCCTGCCATCGTGCGCCGTCAGTTGGCCGGCGAGTCCGTCACCCGCGCCGAGGCCGGTGCCTTGCGCGATAACGTCTCGACCGACGAGATCACACCCGTCACCGTCATGCTCACCTACGATGAACGGCTCGGACGCTACCCCTATGTCGGTTTCAAAGCGGGAAACGAAATGCCCATCGGCGAACACGACGTGCGCCGCGGCGGCTTTCAGATCACGGTCGCAGGCAAGCGCTACGGCAAAGGTTCGTCGCGCGAGTCGAGCCCGCTCGCAGAGCTGTCGGCCGGCATCCGGCTGATCGTCGCCGAGAGCTTTGAGCGTATCTACCAGCAGAACTGCGACAACATCGGCATTCTGACGACCACCGACTTCGGCGTGTTCGAGCGCATTCACGCCGGGGAAGCCATCCCGATTACCGAATTCCTCAAGGGGCGCGACGCCCTCACGCAGCAAATCATTCGCAGCGGCGGCCTGCTCGCGTTCAGCAAGTTCGCCGACTGGCCCGCGCCTGTGGCACAGGCCGACGCGCCGAATGCCGCGGCCACGCCACCGCGTACGCTCGTTGAGAAGATCATGGCGCGGCGTCTGCATCCGGCCACGCCCGGTGTCGAACATGGCGACGGCGTGTTCCTGCGTGTCGACTGGCGCTTCTCGCACGATTACTTCACGGGCATGTGCGCGCATCTGATGCATCGCGCGTTCGGTGAGCCGGCGGCGCTGCACGACCCGGCCCGCATCATCGCGTTTCAGGATCATCTGGTGCTCGCCGCCCAAAGTCATCCTCACGTCACGCAAGGGCTGCTGCCCGGTGTGGCAAATCTGACGAGCGGGCATCGCGATTTCGTGTCGCGTTATCCGGTGCTCGCGCACGGCGAACTGGCGATGGATCGCCGCGATGAACCCGATGAACGGGATGTACGCGATGACGCGCACGGCGCCGACGGCATCTGTCACGCGCTGATGGCCGAGCGTTACGCCTTACCCGGGCAAATCGTGATCGGCACCGACTCGCATACGCCGCACGCAGGCGCGCTCGGTTGTCTGGCGTTTGGTGCGGGCGCGACGGACATCGCGAACAGTTGGGTGACGGGCTATGTCCGCTGCAAGGTGCCGGAGACGCTGCGCATCGAGATCGACGGCGCGCTTGCGCCCGGCGTGACGGCCAAGGATGTCGTGCTTCATCTGCTGCGACTCGATGCGATTCGTGGCGGCGACGCCATCGGCCTCGTCTTCGAATATGCGGGCAGTGCCGTGCAGGCGATGTCGGTCGACGAACGCGCAACGCTCACGAATATGGTCGCCGAGTTGGGCGGCTTCACCGGTATCGTGGCGCCGGACGAGAAAACGCTCGCCTTCCTGAAGACGCGACGCGGTGTCGACTTCGCTATCGAGCCTTGGATGACGAGCGACGCCGGTGCCCGCTATCGCGATGTGATTCGCATTGACGCCGCATCGCTGACGCCGATGCTCGCGCGTCCCGGCGACCCCGGCAATGGCGTCGCGCTCGCCGAACTGGCGTCTCCCGTTCCGATCGATATCGCCTATGGCGGCTCATGCACAGCAGGCAAGCGCGACGACTTCGATGCGTATCACGACGTGCTTGCCTGGGGCGTGGCGCACGGTCTTCGCGTCGCCCAGGGTCGTTCGCTGTTCTTGCAGTTCGGCACGATGGACGTGCGTGCCTATTGTGAATCGCAGGGCTATCTCGAGACGTTCGCGGCGGCCGGTGTGACGCTCATCATGCCGGGCTGCGGCGCTTGCGCGAACTGCGGGCCGGGACAATCGACGTCCGCTGAGCAGGTCACGATCAGTGCGATCAATCGCAATTTCCCCGGCCGGTCCGGGCCGGGCAGTGTGTGGCTCGCAAGCCCCTATACGGTCGCCGCGAGTGCGTTGGCCGGGCGCATCGTCAGCTTCGATGAGTTGAAAGCCTCCGCAACCGCTGTAGCGTCCTAAGTTGCGGGCAAGCCGGGCAGGCCGGGCAATCGGGTTGAGGTGGGTTGAGTGACGATGCCGTCAGGCGAGGGTTATCCGGATCGCCGTGCTGCGTCGAGCGCGGTTCGCAGTCACCTCGTGCCGCCATTGTTGGGTGTCGCAATTTTTCGCAGTGCGTGTCAAAGGTGACAGGTGCGGTGTCATTCGTGGCACAATTTCGGCCTCGTGCCTGTCGATTCATGGTGTATCCGACGTACCGGCCACCGGGCGAATGCCGGCAGGTCGCTTGAGATGCGTCGGCAAATGAGCAGTTCGGCCATGACCGAACAGGCCCGGAGACGATTTTCATGCCATCCCCCGACGTTTCAATGCCTTCCATGCCTTCCCCTCGTCAGGCCGCCCAAGCA
>JARLJF010000178.1 GCA_031291335.1 Pandoraea sp.
AATCTCACGTCAGACATGGCACGAGGCCTTCAGCCCTGCTGCCATGCCGCCAATCCTCGGGGAATCCGTCATGCCGCGCCTCACTCCCAACGCACCCGCCAGCGGTTCGCTGCGTGCTCCGCGAATTCAGCCGGTCACCGGCGCACTCAGCGCGCTACTGCTGACGCTCCTCGCGGGCTGCGCGCAATTGCAACTGCCACCACCCGACGCGCCTGCTGCGCGTCTTGCGCAAACGCAGGAAGATGTTCCGGTCATGACCGACGCCCAGAAGCAGGATCTAACGCGCCTGAACAAGCGCATCTACGACGAGCAGGAAACGACCATCGAACGGGAACGCGCGCAGCGCGCACTCGATGAGGCAATCCGTAGCTACAGCAGCAACGCCTATTTCTACGGTGGCTGGGGAAGCCCGGCGTGGTATGGGCCTGGTTGGTACGGTTCCGGGTGGTACGGCCCAGGCGGGTATGGTCCGCGTTCGTCGGTGGGTATCGGCATCGGTTTCTGACGCGACACGGCGAGCAGACATGAAAAAGGCGTTCCCTCGGGAACGCCTTTTCTTTCTACCGTCCGCGCGTCATGCCAGCAGCGATCAGTGATGCTGAGTCTTGTGCGCCGACTGCGCCCTGCCCTTCGTCTGTGACGACGGCGGGGCCGGCGGCGCCGCAGCGACCGACTTGTGCGCAGGCTCGGTCGACGACACGAGCGGTGCGTCGGCAGCAGAAGCCGCCTGCGGACCGCCGGTGCCGTCCGGGGCGACGAACTGCACAAACACTTCGCCGTCCTTGACCATGCCCAGCTCGAAACGAGCGCGCTCCTCGATCGCCGCCGTGCCTTCCTGCAGATCCTGCACTTCGCCGGCAAGGCGATCGTTACGTTCCTTCAACTGCTCGTTCTTCTGCTGTTCGGCGCTCAACTCGTCGCGCAGTTCGTGCACGTACAACCAACCACCGTGGCCGAACCAGAGCGGATACTGGATTGCCACCAGAAGCAGCACCAGTACCAAGGTCACCATTCGCATGCTTTCGCCTGGCAAGAATTCCGGGAAGTGCATCCCGACCGGGGTCGGGGTTCAGCTTCCCGGGGAAACGGAATTAGCGCAGATTGTAGAACGTTTCCTTGCCCGGATACGAAGCGATATCGCCGAGATCTTCCTCGATGCGAAGCAACTGGTTGTACTTGGCGATACGGTCGCTGCGCGAGAGCGAACCGGTCTTGATCTGACCGGCGTTCGTGCCCACAGCGATGTCGGCGATCGTCGAGTCTTCGGTTTCGCCCGAACGGTGCGACACCACGGCCGTGTAACCAGCGCGCTTGGCCATTTCGATGGCGGCGAACGTCTCGGTAAGCGTACCGATCTGGTTGATCTTGATCAGGATCGAGTTGGCGACGCCCTGCTCGATACCCTGCTTCAGGATCTTCGTGTTGGTCACGAACAGATCGTCACCGACCAGTTGCACCTTCTTGCCCAGCTTCTCGGTCAGGATCTTCCAGCCGGCCCAATCGTCTTCCGACATGCCGTCTTCGATCGAGACGATCGGGAACTTGTCGCACAGGTTGGCGAGGTAGTCGGCGAACTCTTCCGAGGTCAGCGACAGGCCTTCACCGGCCAGTTCGTACTTGCCGTTCTTGAAGAATTCGGTCGACGCGCAGTCCAGCGCCAGCAGCACGTCGTCGCCAAGGCGATAACCTGCGTTCTCGACCGCTTGCTGAATGGTCGTCAGGCACTCTTCGTTCGATGCGAAGTTCGGTGCGAAACCGCCTTCGTCGCCCACGGCCGTGCTCATGCCCTTGTCGGCGATGATCTTCTTGAGTGCGTGGAAAATTTCAGCGCCGCAACGCAGGGCTTCACGGAAGCTCGTCTGGCTGACGGGCATCACCATGAATTCCTGAATGTCCAGGCTGTTGTTGGCGTGCGCACCACCGTTGACGATATTCATCATCGGCACCGGCATTTGCATCGCGCCCGAACCACCGAAGTAGCGGTACAGCGGCAGGCCCGCTTCTTCTGCCGCAGCCTTGGCCACGGCCATCGACACGGCCAGCGTGGCGTTCGCACCGAGGCGCGACTTGTTGTCCGTGCCGTCGAGTTCGATCAGGGTCTTGTCCAGGAAGGCTTGCTCTGCTGCGTCCAGGCCCATGATCGCTTCCGAAATCTCGGTGTTGATGTGCTCAACTGCCTTCTGCACACCCTTGCCAAGATAGCGGTCCTTATCGCCGTCGCGCAGTTCGATCGCTTCGCGCGAGCCGGTCGATGCGCCCGACGGCACTGCCGCACGGCCCATCACGCCCGACTCCAGCAGCACGTCGCACTCGACCGTCGGATTGCCGCGCGAGTCAAGCACTTCGCGCCCGATGATATCTACGATTGCACTCATGTATTCCTCGGTAACTGAATGACAAAAACGCTAAAGGGAACCTGCATCGCGCCGCGACCCGTCACATGCCGTGCGTACGTCGGGCGCATGCGCCGAATCCTGACGTGAGCACCGATGCCGCGCACGCGCGCGCATCGGCCGGACAATACATGGACGGGGGAACAACGGCGCCTCGAAATGAGGCACGGCGGCCTGTGGGATGACATCGATGGACGGTGCGCTCGGCGTACGGCACACAGGCATCTCCTCGAGGGCTCGCCCTCGCCGCGGCCACTGACGACCGCTGCGCGACAAGCTTAACGATTCGACGCCGGACTGCCAAGGCGTCGAAGCGCTATACCCGTCCTGTGGGCGTACTGATATTGGCCCCAGGACGGCGTGTCTCATTTCAGTTGAAATTCTTTTCCAGGAACTCACCCTGCTTCACCGCCGCGTCAATGATCTTGAGCGTGGTAAGCAGTTCGCGCATGCGTCCGAGCGGTACGGCGTTCGGACCGTCCGAGAGGGCGCAGGCCGGATCCGGGTGCGTCTCCATGAACAGACCCGACACGCCCACGGCCACGGCCGCACGCGAGAGCACCGGCACGAACTCGCGCTGACCGCCCGAGCTGGTGCCCTGGCCGCCCGGCAGTTGTACCGAGTGCGTTGCGTCGAACACGACCGGGGCGCCGGTCTCGCGCATGATCGCCAACGAGCGCATGTCCGAGACCAGATTGTTGTAGCCGAACGAGACGCCACGCTCGCAAGCCATGAACACGTCATCGGGCAGACCGGCTTCGCGCGCTGCGTCGCGGGCCTTGTCGATGACGTTGATCATGTCGTGCGGCGCGAGAAACTGCCCCTTCTTGATGTTCACCGGCTTGCCCGACTGGGCGCAGGCGCGGATGAAATCGGTCTGGCGGCACAGGAACGCGGGCGTCTGCAGCACGTCGACGATGGGCGCGGCCACGGCCACGTCCTCTTCGGTATGCACGTCAGTCAGCACCGGCACGCCGAGTTGACGGCGCACTTCCTCGAGAATCTTCAGGCCAGCCTCGCGACCCGGGCCGCGAAACGACTTGCCCGAGCTGCGATTCGCCTTGTCGAACGACGACTTGTAGATGAACGGAATGCCAAGCGCGCTCGTCATTTCCTTGAGCTGCCCCGCGACGTCGATGGTCATTTGCTCCGACTCGACGACGCAGGTGCCTGCGATCAGGAAAAACGGCTTATCCAGGCCAACGTCGAAACCGCACAGTTTCATGGGAACTCCTTGTTTCTCGCTCGCTGCGGCGCAGTCTCAGGCGGCCTTCTTGCGCGCTTGCTGACCTGCCAGCGCCGCTTCAACGTAAGCCTTGAAGAGCGGATGGCCGTCGCGCGGCGTCGAGGTGAACTCGGGGTGGAACTGAACGCCCACGAACCACGGGTGCACCTGTTGCGGCAGCTCCATCATTTCCGGCAGGTTTTCGGTCGGCGTACGTGCCGAGATCACCATACCGGCGGCTTCGAGCTGCGGGACGTAGTGGTTGTTGACTTCGTAACGGTGGCGGTGACGTTCGTTGACCGTGTCGCCATAGATACGCGAGGCGAGCGTTTCGGTCTTGACCGGCACGCGCTGCGAGCCCAGGCGCATCGTGCCGCCCAGATCCGAATCTTCGGTGCGCTGTTCGACCTTGCCGTCGCGATCCTGCCACTCGGTAATGAGGGCAACGACCGGGTGCGGCGTCGACGGATCGAACTCGGTGCTGTTTGCTTCGCCCAGCTTGGCCACGTCGCGTGCGAATTCGATCACGGCGAGTTGCATGCCAAGACAGATGCCCAGATACGGCACGCGGTTCTCGCGAGCGTAGCGGATCGCCTTGATCTTGCCTTCGGTACCCCGGCGGCCGAAACCACCCGGCACGAGAATGGCGTCCAGATGCTTGAGCGCGTCCGTGCCGTCCTTCTCGATCTGCTCGGAATCGATGTACTCGATGTTCACGCGCGTCTCCGTGTGGATCGCGGCGTGACGCAAGGCTTCGATGAGCGACTTGTACGACTCGGTCAGATCGACATACTTGCCGACCATGCCGATGGTGACTTCATGCTTCGGATTTTCGACAGCGTGCACCAGACGCGTCCACATGGACAGGTCAGCCGGCTTGGCTTCGATCTTCAGCTCGTCGCAGATGATCTTGTCCATGCCCTGGTCGTGGAGCATCTGCGGAATCTTGTAGATCGTGTCGACGTCCCAGACCGAGATCACGGCGTCCTGCGGAATGTTCGCGAACAGCGAGATCTTGGCGCACTCGTCTTCCGGAATCTGACGGTCGGCACGACACAGCAGCACATCCGGCGAAATACCGATTTCGCGCAGCTTCTGCACGCTGTGTTGCGTCGGCTTGGTCTTGAGTTCGCCGGCCGTCGCAATGTACGGCACGAGCGTCAGGTGCACGAAGGCCACGCTATTGCGGCCCAGGCGCAGATTCATCTGACGCGCGGCTTCGAGGAACGGCAGCGATTCGATATCGCCGACCGTGCCGCCGATTTCGACGATGGCCACATCCGGATGGCCGTCCCAGGTCGAACGCGCACCGCGCTCGACGAAGGCCTGAATTTCATTGGTGATGTGCGGAATGACCTGAACGGTCTTGCCGAGATACTCGCCACGGCGCTCCTTGCGGATCACCGACTCATAGATCTGGCCCGTCGTGAAGTTGTTCGCACGGCGCATCTTGGCGCTGATGAAGCGCTCATAGTGGCCTAAATCGAGGTCGGTTTCCGCACCGTCCTCGGTGACAAACACCTCGCCGTGCTGAAACGGGCTCATCGTGCCCGGGTCGACGTTGATGTAGGGATCAAGCTTGAGGAGGGTGACTTTGAGGCCACGTGATTCTAGAATCGCGGCCAGAGATGCGGCTGCAATTCCCTTACCGAGTGAGGAAACCACGCCGCCCGTGACAAAAACGAATTTGGTCATCGCAGTAATTGCTCGCGGGAAAGCCGGATTATACCCGAAAGCCGACGCGCCCTCGACGTGCGGCGCGGCAAATTTTGGCCTTGACAGGCACCGTGCGCGCCGTCCCATGACGATCGGCGCGCCATCGCGCGAATCTGCCCTGCTCGGCTACCTCTCGATGCGAGCGGCTCGCTCAAACATCATGCCGCAAGCGGGCGGCGGTGCCCGCCGCGTAACTCGGCGAGCATGTCGCGCACCGCGGCCGACGTCTCAAGCGGGCGCTCCATCGGGAAGAGATGGGTGCCATGGACGTAGCGCAAATGGGTACCGACGATGCGACGCGTCGCACCGATTCCCGCCTGGCGCAACTCGCGCGATTCCGTGCCCGCGAGAAAGCCAACCGGCACCGGCACGCCGCGCAGGGCCCGCACGGCGAGCAGCGGCGGTAGCGTCAGATAGATCCGATATTCAATGTCGCGCGCAAATGCCAGACGCCGGGCCTCGCCTTCGCCGGTCGGCAGCGTGCCGCAGTCGATGTAGTCGCGCAGCACGTCCGGATCCCAACTGGCGAAGGCCGGCTTGCTGGCGAAATGCCGCCACGCCGCCTCCCAGTCGGGCCAATGATCGCGCCGCCGCTTGGTCACGCCCGCAGGCGACAGCCGCTCGTACAGTCCGGTGAGCAGCCCGAGCCGGAGCATCTGCGTGCGCCAGCCCGGCGTAACGATGGGCGAATCGATCATCACCACGCCGCGCACACACTGCGGCGCCTTGAGCGCGGCCATGAGGCTCAGGAAACCGCCGAGCGAATGCCCCACGAGCCAGACCGGTTCGCCGTGATACTGCCGCTCCAACGTGTCGACCAACTCGTTGCGCAGATAGCGCCAGCCCGGCGTGACCGGATAGCGCGGGTCGTGGCCGATACGGTCGATGGCGCGCACGTCGTACTCGTCGGCCAGCCCGCCAAGCATCTTGCGGTAGACGCCAGCAGGAAAGCCATTGCCGTGCGAAAAATGGATGATGTCTCTTGTCATGGAATTCTTTGTAATGCCAGGCCGGCCTTGCGCGAATGTCTCCGGCAGCCCCCGGTAGTCCACGGTGTCGGTCAGAGCGCTCGCGCCCCATTCGCCTGTTGGCCTCGCTCGGCGCACCGCGGCCCCAACCAGATTTTGGGAAATGAGCCTGTTGGCATGTGTCGGACCATTCTAGCGAACCGCTTGGCGAGTGCCGGTAGAGGTTTCCGTCGAATTGCGACGTGCGCGTTACCCGGCCCACACGCCCCCGCACCCCGTGCTAGCCGACGTCTCACCGTCCATTTCATGACGTATTCGGCACATCCGCGTGCCAATACCGTCGATATTCCTCGCGGTACGAGCGCGCCTCGATCCCCTTACGGGTGATCGAAAACCGAATGCCTCCGTGCGTTACGGTCTGCCAGAGGCGCGCGTCCGCCGCCCGATACCGCGCGACGACCGCCGGCCTCGGATGCCCGAAACGGTTGCGATAGCCCGTTTGAAACACCACATGGTCCGGCGACACCGCGTTCACGAATGCCCCCGTCGACGACGTCAAACTCCCGTGATGCGGCACTAGCAGGATGTTCGAGCGCAAACCCGCCGCGGACCGCGCCAACATGGTGCTCTCCTGAGGCGCTTCGGCGTCTGCCGCGAGGAGCGCGCTGTGCTTGGCATTCGATATTCTCAGCACGCAACTGACGCCATTCGGCCCGATGCGACCGCCCCAACCATCGCGCAACGTCATCGCGTCCGGATGCAAGAAACGGAACGTCACGCCGTCCCACGTCCACTGCTGCCCGGCGAGGCAAGTGCGATGCGCCGCAGCGGCACGCCGCACCCGGTGCGTCGCGGGCAGTGATGAAAATACCTGCGCGTCCGGATACGCCCTCAGCACGCTCAACGCACCGCCAAAGTGATCGTCGTGGGCATGGCTGACGACGAAGCGGTCGAGCCGTTCGATCCCATGCGCTCGCAGATAGGGGACGATCACGCGACGTCCGGCATCGCTGCGCCCCAACGGCGGTCCGGCGTCGAAGAGCAGCGTACGCGTCGCCGTTTCGACCAGCACGGCGTTGCCCTGCCCGATGTCGAGCATGGTGACGCGAAATTCGTTCGCCTCGGGTCTATGCGACGAAGCGAGCCATGCGGGGCTCATCAACGCGAACCCGGCGAAGCGAATGCCGACGAACCAAGCCTTCGCCCTGCGCACTCCAGCGGGTAGCGGCGTCAGGCACACGATCACGCCACCGACCGCGGCCACCTGCGCCCAAGGCGGGGCAACGGCGGCACGCCATACTGCCCAGGGGAGTGCTGCCATCGTTCTGAGCCAATCGGCGAGCCAGACGACCACGATGTGAGCCAGCGCAAGTGCCCAGTGTGCCAATGTCTCGGGCAACAACAGGCTAACCAGCGCCAGCGGCGTCACGATCAGTGTCATCACCGGAATGGCGACGGCATTCGCCAATGGCCCCAGCAACGGCACGGCGCCAAACCACGCCAGCGTCAACGGCACCAACCCTATCGTCACAGCGTATTGCGCCTGCGCCGACTGCCAGAGTCCGGCGAAGATCACCGCTCGCCAGCGAGCAAACACCCCAGCGCGCCCCTCGTTCCCCGACACGTCACGCGCTTCCCGCGATCTTTCCGGCGCTCGAATCGGATCAACCGCGCCGGGGGCACCGGATGCACCGGGGGCATTCGGTGCATGGGACACATCGTTGTCACCGGACGCACCAAGCCCATCGCGCCGCCGTGCCCACCGCCGTGATTCGTGACGTCTCGCGGCCATGGCCAGCGCAGCCACCGCACCAAACGAGAGCCACAAACCCGGTGTCGCCACGGCCCACGGATCGAATGTGACGATCGCGGCCAACGCCCAGATCAGGGCGTAGGACGGTGCCGCGAATCGGCCATTGAGCAGCGCCACCACCAGAATCGCCACCATGCCGACTGCCCGACGCACCGGCACGCCCCATCCGGCTATGGCACCGTAAGCCACCGCCGCGAGCAAGCCAGCGACGGCAGCGGCCTTTGGCGCCGGCCACCACAAGGGCAGGCTGAAGCGCCGCCCGCACGCCCGTCGCCACAGCATTCCGATGAGCGCGGCAAATACGCCCGCCACCAGCGACACATGCAGCCCCGAGATCGCCAACAGATGACTCACGCCGGTATCGGCGAACACTTGCCAGTCGTCGTCGGCGATATCACCGCGCTCTCCCAGCGCAAGGGCCATCAGCACGCCGCCGTATCGCGCCGATGGCCCTAAGGCAATGCGAAAATCGTCGCGCAGCCGCTCACGCCACGCCGCAAACCGGTATCCCGGCATCGGCCCGGATTGCAGACGCCGCGCGCCGTTCGCCCTCGACGCCCCGCCCCCGCCATAGGAAGCGCGCACATACCCCGTCGCACGAATGCCCCGGACAAGCGCCATCAACTCGGCATCGAATCCGTGCCAGTTCGCAAAGCCTCGCGGAGCCCTCAGGCGCACAGGCAATCGCCACCGCTCTCCCGCCCGCAAACGTCCGGCACCTGCGGCAGCGGCGGCCCTTGCCCACAACCGTTGCGCTTGTCCAATGTCGTCGGCACCCTCAGCAACGGCGCTCCCTGTCAACAGCCGTCCCGCTTGTTCGATGTCGTCGGCGACCGCGCCTGCTCGCCGGCCGAACGACGAGCCTCCCGGCCAGACCAGCTCGATGTGCATCGGAACATGCACCTGTGCACACAACGCCTCGCCGCCCGTCGCCACCGCTCGATGGCCACGCTCGCTGGGCACCGTCGCCACCGTCTCGGACGCGGCCAACGCACACCCGTCGTCCATGCGATACGCGCGCTCCACGTCGAACGTGAACCGCAACCCCTCGCCGGTTGAAACAGGCAGCCCGGCGACGACGCCGATAACCGCCAGATCCGCGCCTTCCAACGCGAGGGAAAGCCGATCACTCAATCGCGCTTCGGCCCGAAACGCTGCCCACGAATATCCGAGCAACGCAGCACAAACAGCGAGCACCGTCACTACACACCGTTGACGCCAGCCGTCATCGGCACGCGCGGACCCACGGGCAAAGTCAGTGCCGCCGCGCCCCGTCGGCACTTGGGCGCCCTCGTGCCCGCGTCGCATCACCGCCCAGATCGCACACGCCGCCAATGCGCCGCCAGCAGCACCCGTCGCCGCAGCGAAGAACCTCCCGCCGGGGAGTGCCGAAGCCTGTTGCAGCCACCAGACGCCTGCGACCCACGCAAGCAGCACAACTCTCATGACGTCACCACGTCATGTGTCGAAAACCGCGCAGCGCCATAGCGTCAGCGCGCTGGTTCGTCAGCGATTAGGGAAATGTCGGCGTCAGGCCCGTCCCCGGGCCTCATGGCCATCGCCCCGGGCAGGCGCGGCAGCACCCGCCATGCGTTAGCACACGTTGCCTGCGACAACGCGTCAGCCGACACGCCGCGCAATTCCGCCAGCACTTGTGCGATGCGAGGCAACTCGACCGGACTGTTGCGCTGCTTGTAGCGCCATTCCGGCGCAATGTCGGGCGCGTCGGTTTCCAGCACGAGCGACTCAATCGGCATATCCACCGCGAGACGACGGATCTGCAAGGCACGATCGAACGTCATCTGCCCACCGAACCCCAGACAGAAACCACGTTCGACGAACATGTCCGCCTGCTGACGGCTGCCATTGAATGCGTGAGCGATGCCGCCACGCGGCGTGAAGATGCGCAGTTGCTTGAGCAAAGCATCCTGCGAACGTCGCACATGAAGGATGACGGGCAAATCGAAGTCGCGCGCGATCTTCAACTGCTCGACATAGAAGAACTGCTGACGCTCGGGATCAAGCGTTCTGACGAAGAAATCCAGCCCGATCTCGCCGATGCCGACGAAGCGCGGATCGCCCATCGCCCGAGCGACGGCACGGCGCAATGTCGCAATGTCCTCGTCGCGCGCCCGAGGCGTATAGAGAGGATGGATGCCCAACGCATAAGCGCCGCCGGGGATCGCCCCAGCGGCCGCACGCGCCGCATCGAACGTCGCGCATTCGACCGCGGGCACCACCAGCCCTGCCACGCCCGCAGCGGCGGCGTCAGCAATCACAGTGGTGCGGTCAGCATCAAACTCGGCCGCATCGAGATGGCAATGGGTATCGATCCACATGGTCAGGTTGTCCTTGAGCGTCAATTCTACGGGTCGATGACAAGGCTCGCACGCCGCGCGGTTCATGACCATCGGACAACACCGCGTCACGGTCTAGGACGTTGCCGAAACTGACCTTGCCCCATCCACGCCAGAAAAGCAAAACGCCGGGGGAATACCCCGGCGCTTCGCCAATGCTGCCCAACGTCAGGGCCAGAACTTTCGCTCGGCGCTCAAGCCGGTTCGAGTACCCCTTCGCGCAGTCGCAACGCGCGATCGCAACGGCGGGCCAGATCGATGTCGTGCGTCACGATCACGAAGCTGGTCTTGAGCGTCTCGGACAATTCGAGCATCAGCTCGAACACCGTCTCGGCGGTATGTCCGTCGAGGTTGCCGGTCGGCTCGTCCGCCAGCACACAAGCCGGCTGCGTAACCAGCGCCCGCGCCATCGCCACGCGCTGACGCTCGCCGCCCGACAACTCCGAGGGGCGATGCTTCATGCGTGGACCGAGCCCAACGCGCTCGAGCATCGCCTGCGCCGTGTCGCGCGCCTGCTCGGTCGGCAGACGGCGAATCCGCAGCGGCATGGCAACGTTGTCGAGCGCCGAGAACTCGGCCAGCAGATGGTGGAACTGATAGACGAAGCCGAGCGATTGGTTGCGCTGTGTCGTCTTGTCGCGTTCTTTGAGCGACGAGAATGGCTTGCCGAGCAACGACACCTCGCCACGCGACGGATCGTCGAGACCGCCCAGCACATGCAGCAGCGTGCTCTTGCCCGATCCCGACGCGCCCACGATCGCCACCTTCTCGCCGGGCATCACATCGAGACTCGCGCCATTGAGCACCGTCACGTTCAGTTGGCCTTGTCGGAACGTCTTGTGCAGATCGCGCGCGCGCAGCACCGGGCCGTCGTAGGCAAGGTTCGACACAGGGGCCAGGGTTTTGTTAGCGTTACTCATAGCGCAGGGCCTCCGCCGGTTTGACGCGCGAGGCGCGCCAGCTTGGGTAGAGCGTCGCCAAGGCCGAGAGAATGAAGGAAATCACCCCGATGCGGATCACGTCCGACGATTGCAGATCCGAAGGCAATTCGGAGATGAAGTAAATGTCTTGCGGCAGGAAGTGAATGCCGAGCAAGCGCTCGATGAACGGCACGATGGTGCCGATGTTGAGCGAGATCAGGCAGCCCAGTCCCACACCCAGCAGCGCCCCGGCGAAGCCGATCGTCACGCCCTGCACGATGAATATCTTCATGATCGACCCGGGCTGCGCGCCAAGCGTGCGCAAAATGGCGATGTCCGCGTACTTGTCGGTCACCGTCATCACCAGCGACGACACCAGATTGAACGCCGCCACGGCAATGATGAGCGTCAGGATGATGAACATCATGCGCTTTTCGGTCTGTACAGCGATGAACCAGTTTTTGTTCTGCTGCGTCCAGTCGCGCACCCACATGTTCCCGGACAGTGTCTTGGACAGCTCACGCGCCACCAGCGGCGCCTGCTCCATGTCCTGAATTTTCAGACGCACGCCTGTCGGGCCATTCAGCCGGAATAGCGTCTCGGCGTCGTGCAGATCGATGAGCGCGAGCGAACTGTCGTATTCATAGTGGCCCGCCGTGAAGACGGCTACCACGGTAAATTGCTTCACCCTGGGCAGCACGCCAGCAGGCGTAATGGTCCCCTGTGGGGCCACCAGCGTGATCTTGTCGCCGATCGTCACCCCAAGCGCCCGGGCCAGTTCGCGCCCGAGCACGATGCCGAAGCTGCCCGGCGTCAGGTTCGCGAGCGTGCCGTCGGTGATCTGCTTGCCCAGATCGGAAACCTTGGCCTCCTCGCTGGGGACAATACCGCGCAGTACCACGCCACGCACGTTGTCCTCGCGCGTGAGCATGGCCTGCTCGCCCACGTAGGGGGCGGCGGCAATCACATTCTTGTTCTGCAGCGCCTCGGCGGCCGTGCGCTGCCAGTCCGGCAGATTGCCGTCGACCGCGAAGACCTCGATGTGCGCCAGTACGGAGAGCATGCGGTCCCGAACTTCCTTCTGAAAGCCGTTCATCACCGAGAGCACCACAATGAGCGCCGCCACGCCCAGCGCGATGCCGGCCATGGAGATGAAGGAGATGAAGGAAATGAAACCGTTGCCGGATGATCGCTTGCCGGTGCGCGTATAGCGCCAGCCGATCTGCCATTCGTATGGGAATTTCAAACGGATTCCTGATTCTTGATAAGGATCGATCGGAGCGTGGCGGCGCCGGTCTGCACCTGCGCCCCGGCCCCGCACCCGGCCCCTGCCCGGCGCGAAGGACGGTACGTTCCGTACCTGACGTCAGGGTCACCCAACTGCCAGCGCGAAGTTTGCCATACAATTCGCCTCGACATGGATACACCTGCCCTGCACTTTCTCTTGCCGTTCGCGCTGCCCGCGTCGGCCCATTTGCCCGCACTGCTGGCCGAATTGGAGTTGCCCGCGCTCGAAAAGTTGCTCGCGCGCGGCGTCCAGTCGGCGCAGGACGTGCCGGAAGACCCGTTTGTCCCCACGTTGCCGCATGAACGCTGGCTGGCCGACGCCTTCGGCCTGCCCGGTGTGCCTTCACGCGCCCCGCTCGCGCCTTTCATGCTGCTCGACGACAGCGGCACGCTCGACACCCGTTTCTGGTACTGCGCGCAGCCTGCGCACATCCATATCGCCACCGACCATCTGATGCTGACGGATCCGGCCGACCTGGACCTGAGCGCCGAGGAATCGGCGGCCCTCTTCGCCACGGCGCACGCGCTATTCGCCGAAGAAGGCGGCGAACTGATCGCGCCGCGCCCTGACCGCTGGTACCTGAGCGCACCGGCGCTGGGGGACCTGCTCACGGCGTCGCCCGGCCGCGCCGCAGGCCGTAACGTCGATATCTGGCTGCCGCAAGGCAAGGCCGAGCTGACGTGGCGCAAGTGGCAAAACGAAGTACAGATGGCCTGGTACGACCATCCGGCCAATCAGGCTCGCGAAGCCCGTGGCCTGCCGCCGGTCAACGCCATCTGGCTGTACGCCGGGGGGCAGCGCATCGCGGCACCGCGTCTGAACCGGCCATGCGTCACGATGCTGGCTGACGCCCCGGCCACACGTGGCCTGGCGACGCATCTGCAGATCGCCTTGCACGGGACGGACGCCGGCCTTGCAGCAGCGGACGGCCGGACGTTCGTGCAAATCGACACCCTGACGCCGCACTTCCTCATGGAAGACTGGGCGCGCTGGCGCGATGCCCTCGTCGACATCGACCGCAACTGGCTGGCGCCGGCGCTGGAACGCGTGACCAAGGGGCAAGCCCGTGAAGTGGCGCTCACCCTGTGCGGCGACAGCCACAGCGTGACGATTCGCTCACGCAGCGGCGACCTGCGCAAGTTCTGGCGCCGTCAGGCACTCGACGCCCGCATGGTGCCGCTCGCCCGGCTTGGCGAGGAAGTGACATGACCGACATCGTCACTCGTCACGTCGACGACGCCACCGCCGATGCCCTCTCACGCGATGGCGTCCATCCGGTGCTCGCCCGCCTGTTCGCCTCGCGCGGCGTGGCCGAGAGCACAGAGACCGAAACGGCGCTTGCTCGCCTGATTCCCCCCACGCAACTCAAGGGGGCGCAAGAAGCCGCGGTCTTCCTTGCCGACGCCATCGCCGCCGGTAAGCGCATGCTCGTGGTGGCCGATTACGATTGCGACGGCGCAACCGCTTGTGCCGTGGCCGTGCGCGGTCTGCGCATGTTCGGCGCGACGGTCGAGTATCTGGTGCCGAATCGCTTCGAATATGGCTACGGCCTGACGCCCGAAATCGTGGCATTGGCCGCGCAAGGCAAGCAGGGGCCGCCCGACGTGCTGATCACCGTCGACAACGGCATTGCCAGCCTCGACGGGGTGGCCGCTGCGCAGGCGCTCGGCATCGAAGTCGTGGTGACCGACCACCACTTGCCGGGCAGCGAGTTGCCCAACGCGCGCTGCATCGTCAATCCGAACCAGCCGGGCTGCGAATTCCCGAGCAAGAATCTGGCCGGCGTTGGCGTGATGTTCTACGTTCTACTCGCCCTTCGGGCCGAGTTGCGCACTCGCGGGGCGTTCGACGCCCGCGAGCAACCCCGTCTCGATGCCCTGCTTGATCTGGTCGCGCTGGGCACGGTCGCGGACGTCGTCAAACTCGACGCCAACAACCGTATTCTGGTGGCGCAGGGCCTCTCGCGGATGCGCGCCGGTCGCATGCACCCGGGCATCAACGCGCTCTTTCGCGCGGCCGCCCGCAACGCGCGGCAGGCGGGCAGCTTCGATCTGGGCTTCGGTCTGGGTCCGCGCCTGAACGCCGCCGGACGCCTCGCCGACATGTCGCTCGGTATCGAATGCTTGCTGACGGACGACGACGGCCGCGCCTGGACGCTCGCGCAAGAACTCGACGCGATGAATCGTGAACGCCGTGAAATCGAAGCCGGGATGCAGCAAGAAGCGCTGGCCGATCTGGCGCGCTTCGATCCCCGCGCCGCCACCACGCTGTGCGCGTTCAACGAGACATGGCATCAGGGCGTGATCGGGATCGTGGCCGCGCGCCTCAAAGAGAAGTTCTATCGTCCGACCATCGTGTTCGCCCCGGGTGACGACGGACAGATCAAGGGCTCCGGCCGCTCGATCCCAGGCTTTCACCTGCGCGACGCCCTCGATCTCGTCACGAAGCGCGAACCGGGTCTGATCGCCAAGTTCGGTGGCCACGCGATGGCCGCCGGTCTCACGATCGCCGCCGATGCCTTGCCGCGCTTTCAGGCGGCGTTCGAAGCCGTCGGGCAGGCGTGGCTCGACGAAAAGACACTGTCGCGTGTGATCGAAACCGATGGCGACATCAGCGACGACTGCTTCGTGCCGCCGTTCGTGGCCCTGCTCGACGCGCAAGTGTGGGGCCAAGGATTCCCGCCGCCGGTGTTCTCGGGCGAGTTCGACGTGCTCTCGCAAGCCATCCTCAAGGACAAGCATCTGAAGCTGCAACTCGGTCGCGGACGCATGCGCTTCAACGCCATCTGGTTCAATCACGCAGATACCCTGCCGAGCCGCGCGCAGTTCGCGTATCGACTGGCCGCAGATACCTTCAACGGCGTATCGCGCGTGCAGATGATTGTCGAACACGCTCAGGCGTGAAGCCACACAGCGACGGTGCCTACGCCATGCCGGCAGCACCGTCGCCTTCCCCGTCATCGCCGTTTTCCGGCAAGCCCGACTCCCGTATCACCCAAACGGTTGCGCCGCGCGACGCGTTCGTCTGAACGCCACGCGCGAGCGAGCGACAGACCCTCTAGATCGATGACCTGTCGCCAAGGCTGCGCATTGGCCATCTTCGGATCGTCTCCGATTCAAATGTTAATGAGGCACATTAAGATTTGATGGCCTGCTTTATGCAATATCGCAATATCGCAACGTCGTAATGCCTCGCCTGCGTTCTCGTCTGGCGGGAAGATTACGCGGGATGCGCCTCGGCGACGTACTCACGCATGACACGCAAGAAGGCTTCGCGCGCCGGATGCACGTCGACACCGCGATGTCGTACGAAGAAGTTCGGCACGGCGGCCAGATCCTCCATCGCGTGACCGACGATGTTCGCCTCCTGCCGATACCGCAGGTAAATGCCGCGGGGCACGAGCGAGTAGCCGACGCCCGCGCCGACACACGCCACGATGGTTGCGTAGCTGCCGTAGCTCAGAATGCGCCCTGGCGTGACGGCGTTCGCCGCCAGCCATTGCTCCATCGTGGCGCGATATGGACAGCCCGGGGGCCACATCAGCAGCGTGGCGCCCGACAGGTCCGCCGCCTCGAGCACCCGCCCCGCTCGCGCCGGGGCCACCAGCACGATCGGCTCCCGATAGACCTCGTCGGACACGACGACCGCCTGCGCCTGAGCTTCCAGACAGGCCGTTCCCGCGATCAACGCGGCGTCGACGCGACCGTGCCGGATCTCGTCGAGCAGGTTGAGCGACGTGTCGGTCACCAGATTCAGACGCACCTTCGGATACGCCGCGTGAAACCGGGCCAGCACCGCCGGTAGCCGCGAGGTTGCCGACGACTCGATGGCACCCAGCGAGAAGTCGCCAGACGGCTCGCTCGCCGGATTGAGCGCCGCGCTGGCCTCACGCGAGAGCGCCAGAATCCGGTCGGCATAGCCGAGCAGCGTGCGCCCGCTCGGCGTGAGTTGCAGGCGACGTCCCTGCCGATGGAAAAGCTTGACGCCTACCGTGTACTCCAGCGCCCGAATGCGGGCCGTGACATTCGACTGCACACAATGCAGCGCTTCGGCAGCGCCAAGCACGCTGCCTTCGTCGACGATGGCCTTGAAGGTCTGAAGCTGCAAAAAGTCCATGAACGTCTCCCGGGCTCGGGCGCAAAAAGAGCAAAAAGGCAAGGAAGGGATCGAATCGACAAATGTTAAGCGACGAGCGGCAACACTTCAATAATAGTGAACAGAATCGCCTCAACATTTCACTTTTTTAGTGCATCGGAAAGGCATAAGCTTCGGGTTATCCCTAGTGCGACGTCTGCCACGGCATCCCGCCCCCCGGCCAGTACGCCGCCGCTCCCGAAGGAAGTCACATCATGTTCCGCCCTCTGTCCGCCGCAGCCCACGTCAACGCCCACGCACCGGTGGTTGCCGCGCCGGTCACGCCCCTCGGCCTGTTCTTCCGTGCCATGGATCAATGGCGTCTGCATTACGAACAGACACTGCAAGCGGAAGCCCTCGCCTCGTTCGACGACACGTCGCTCGCCGATGTCGGTTACGCCCGTGACGCCTTCGGTCTGCGCCAGACCGCGCGCTGAGTTCCGCCCGAAATGTAGGGGGAACGGGGGCTTCGCTGCGCTATAATTGCGGTTTTCCCGAATTCGCAACCGTCATAGCTCATGGAAGCCGAACGCCTTAACGCACTTGAATCCCTGCTCGCCGACCTGCGCACCCGCGTTGGCGAGCTCAGGGGGTATCTTTGACTTCGATGTCAAGCAAGCTCGCCTGACTGAAGTCAACAAAGAACTCGAAGACCCCAACATCTGGAACGATTCCAAGCGTGCGCAGGCACTGGGCAAGGAAAAGAAGGCGCTCGACAGCATCGTCTCCAACCTGACCGATCTCGACGCAAGCCTTTCCGATACGCAGGAACTGTTCGAAATGTCCCGCGACGAGGGCGATGAAGACTCATTGGTCGCGCTCGAAAGCGACACGCAGGGTCTCGCCGCGCGCGTGGGCGAAATGGAGTTCCGCCGGATGTTCAACAATCCGGCCGACCCGAACAACTGCTTCATCGACATTCAGGCCGGCGCCGGTGGCACCGAGGCCAACGATTGGGCCGGCATGCTGCTGCGCCAATACCTGCGCTATTGCGAACGCAAGGGCTTCAAGGCCGAAGTGCTCGAAGTGTCGGACGGCGACGTCGCTGGCATCAAGAGCGCCTCGCTGAAGGTCACGGGCGACTACGCTTACGGCTATCTGCGTACGGAAACCGGCGTGCATCGTTTGGTGCGCAAGTCGCCGTTCGACTCGTCCGGCGGTCGCCACACGTCGTTCGCCAGCCTGTTCGTGTACCCGGAAGTGGATGATTCGATCGACATCGATATCAATCCGGCCGACGTGCGTACCGACACGTATCGCGCCTCCGGTGCGGGCGGCCAGCACATCAACAAGACCGACTCCGCTGTGCGTTTGACGCACATCCCGACCGGCATCGTCGTGGCCTGCCAGAACGACCGCTCGCAGCACCGCAACCGCGCCGAAGCGTGGGACATGCTGCGTTCGCGCCTGTTCGAACACGAGATGCGCAAGCGTCGCGCGGAGCAGGACAAGCTGGAGTCGAGCAAGACCGATGTGGGCTGGGGTCATCAGATTCGCTCGTACGTGCTCGACCAGTCACGCGTCAAGGACCTGCGCACCAGCGTGGAAACCGGTAATACCGGCAAGGTACTCGATGGCGATCTGGACGACTTCATCTCCGCGAGTCTCAAGCAGGGAGTGTAAGGAATGGCGTTTGTCCGCACGCTAGCCGTGTGGGTGGTGAGTGCGCTGTGCATGCAGCGCGCCGCCGTTGCTGCCCCGGCCAGTACGCCGGGCGCACCCGGTGCAAATCCCGAGACGGGACCGTACCTGCATGAACTACTCAAACGCCCGGACTTCTCGGGCGCTTATGCACGCATCGTCGCGCCGCGCGGTGTGCCCGCGTGGGTGCGTCAGGGGGGTACGTCCACGCCGTCGCAACGCGTGAGCGTAGCCGGCAAGCCGTGGTTGCTGGTGCAAAGCTGCAAGCCGCACGACTGCCCAAGCGAGTACGTCCACATTTTGTATGAGCCGCGCTCGCAGGCGATCGCGGCACTGTTCGTGCGAGACCCGAGTGCGGCGGCCAATGCCGGACCGCGTCAGGATCGCACCGAACTGATCTGGCTGGGCGCGCCCGACGGCTCGCTCAAGAATGCCCTGCTGCACACGCTGCGTTTTACCGAATAACCTCATCGTTCGCACCATGACCGATCAAAACACTCCGGCCCAAACGGCCACTCCGGCTGGCGACCTGCCGCAGGACGACAACAAGCTCATCGCGGAGCGTCGCGAGAAGCTGCAGGCACTGCGCGCCAATGGCGTGGCATTCCCGAACGACTTCCGCCCGGAGAATCACGCTGGCGATCTGCAAGCGCGCTTCCAGGACGTGGATAACGAAACGCTCGAAGCCGAACCCGTCCCCGTGTCGGTGGCCGGTCGCATGATGCTCAAGCGTGTGATGGGCAAGGCCGCGTTCGCCACCGTGCAGGACGGCAGCGGTCAGATCCAGTTCTTCATCGGCCGCGACGACGTCGGCGCCGATTCGATGAGCGCCTTCAAGGGCTGGGACATCGGCGACATCATCGCCGCGACCGGCACGCTGTTCCGTACCCGCACCGGCGAACTGTCGGTCAAGGTGAAGGAGCTGCGTCTGCTCGCCAAGGCACTGCGTCCGCTGCCGGACAAGTTCCACGGCCTGTCGGATCAGGAGACGAAGTATCGTCAACGCTATGTCGATCTGATCACCTCGCCGGAGACGCGCAGCACCTTCCGCGCTCGCGCCAAGGCCATCGCGTCGATCCGCAAGCACATGACGGATGCCGACTTCATGGAAGTCGAAACGCCGATGCTGCACCCGATTCCGGGTGGTGCGGCGGCGAAGCCGTTCATCACGCATCACAACGCGCTCGACATGCAGATGTATCTGCGTATCGCGCCGGAACTATATCTGAAGCGCCTGATCGTGGGCGGCTTCGAGCGCGTGTTCGAGATCAACCGTAACTTCCGCAATGAAGGCGTGTCGCCGCGCCACAATCCGGAATTCACGATGATGGAGTTTTACGCAGCCTATACGGACTACCGTTGGCTGATGGACTTCACCGAAGCGCTGATCCGTAACGCCGCTGTCGACGCGCGCGGTACCGCGACGATCGAATATCAGGGCCGCGAACTGGACCTGTCCAAGCCGTTCCATCGCCTGACGATTGTCGAAGCGATCCGCAAGTACGCGCCCGAATTCACCGAAGCGCAACTGGCCGACATCGAATTCGTGCGTGGCGCATTGGGCAAGTTCGGCGCGAAGGTCGACACCCCGCCACTCAAGAACGCCGGTCTGGGCGCGCTGCAACTCGCGCTGTTCGAAGAGACGGCCGAGAGCCAGTTGTGGGAGCCGACCTTCATCGTCGACTACCCGGTGGAAGTCTCGCCGCTGGCGCGCGCATCGGACACCCTGCCGGGCATCACCGAGCGCTTCGAGCTGTTCATCACGGGCCGCGAAATTGCGAACGGCTTCTCGGAGTTGAATGATCCGGAAGATCAGGCCGCTCGCTTCCGCGCGCAGGTCGAGCAGAAAGACGCGGGCGACGAAGAAGCCATGTACTACGACGCTGACTACATTCGCGCGCTCGAGTACGGCATGCCCCCGACGGGCGGCTGCGGCATCGGCATCGACCGTCTGATCATGCTGCTCACCGACAGCCCGAACATTCGCGACGTGTTGCTGTTCCCGCACCTGCGCCGCGAGGACTGATCGCAGCGCGCCAGGCGGGCGTCTTCGCTTTGCGCACTCCGGAAACAAGAAATGCCGCAGCCCCCTTAAGGGCTGCGGCATTTTTCGTCTGGCGGCTGCTCCTCAACGACTGAGGCGCTCTCTTGGGTTGCTGACAGCATAAGACTCAGCGCGCTCGACCCACTCGTCGGTGCCGGTGACAACGCTCGGCGGCGTAACGCTTGCCGTTGCCGATGTGCCCTCGCGGCCCGGCGCGAATGGCGAGGCCGACGTCGTGGCGTCCATTGACTGACAGGCCTCGCGACGGCGCGTCAGTCCATCCTCCCCCGGCAGCGTGGCGAGCCACTCCCGCCACCTCGGCCCGGTGCAATCGCGCACGAAATCCATTAACTCGACAGCAGCCACCGTCGTGGTTTGCCCTTCAGCGTTCGTGCGCTCGACGGAGCGCGTGACATCCGCCAGACAGTCGGAAAGCCCGCCTGCATGCATGTGGAACGACACGATACGCACCGTAGCATCGTCCATCAGCCCTCCCTGTGCGTCGGTCGACAAATGCGGCAGGACGGCACGTCCAACGGCGCAGAACAATTCGGGATTCGGATTGGCGAGCCATCCCGCTTCGTCCACATGGGGCATCACGGCTTGCCACGATGGTGACAGCGCCCGCCAGCCAAGATCGTATTCCAGCGCCGCCATAGTCCCCGGTGCGTAGGTGTCCAGAGGTAGATGCGTCGAAGGCAGCGCCAGACTCTCCGCCATCTGAAACCCACTCAGGCGGCCCCTGTCAGTGGCGCCATGCTGCTGCGGGCCATTCACGGGGGCGTCAGGACTTGGCGACGGGAGTGACGCCCCGCCCTCGGACGTACGACTGCCAATGCCCAGACACGACATGCGTGCCGCCACCTCTGAGGGCACCTCGGCTGTGCGTAGCGGCTTAGGGCAACCGTCCACGGGCCTCACTGCATCCAGCAACTCGACCCAGAACACTTTCGCGCGGTTCTGATCCAGAAACTCGACCCGATCGGGTTCCGTGTGCAGTTGCTTCACCGTCCCGCCAAACACTTGCACTTCGACGGGGGCA
>JARLJF010000027.1 GCA_031291335.1 Pandoraea sp.
CATATAGGTGTCGTATTCGAGTGCAGCCAGACGACGTGTCAGCCGGTACGCACCGAGCGCCAACACGCACAGTAGCGCCAGCGCGAACCCGTAGCCGTACAGCGCGGGCCCGTATTGCAGACTGGCCCAGGTGAAGACCGCATTGAGCACCACCAGCAGCGAGGTGACGATCAACACGTCACGGCGTCGATCCAGATAGAACAGGACATTGAGCACGCCAAGCAGCAGCACCTGCAGGCCTGCCGAGATAACGTCGATGCGCAGCAACGGCTGCCACGCTTCGGGCACCCCCACGAACCGCAGCATGTCGTCGCCGAACGCGAAGACGAGCAGCGTCACCACGGCCTGCACTTTGAGGATTTCGTAAAGGCCGGTGCGCACCGCGCGCACCATCAGCACACGTGACGTCGAAATCTGACGCAACGTGCCGCCATGGCGCACGGCATCGAAGAACCCGGCATAGGCTTCAGCAAAATCCGTCTCGATCCGCAGCAGGAACACCGCCATGCCCGGAATGACGCAAAGGTAGGAGAGGAAAACCGGCAGATCGTAGATGGGGGACGCGCGCAGCGGCCCGATAACGGCCATACCGGTGGCTGGCGACGCCCAGAAAATGAGCTTGTCGATCCACACCCCGAGACCGAAGCACACGCCGACACCGACCAGCGATAACCGAAGGTTGCGCGGCACGAAGACCGACCACGATAGCCAGATCGTCGTACGGTAGTTGCGCACGACGATGGCCGTCAGCCCCAGCAGCAGGCACGCGTGGCCGATCACGAAACCGCCCAGCAGACCGGTGAGGCCGAAACGCCCCAGCAACACGGCACAGACCACGCTCAGACTGTAGCCCGCGCAGAACACGCCGAGAATCGCGCGGTACTGCTTCACGCTCGTCAGAAACAACACCACGATCCACAGATTGCCGAGCAGCACGAAGCCGATCCACATCAGCCAACGGTACGTCAGCGGCAGGTTCGAGAAGAGCGTCTGCGACAGCGCGAGGCCAATACCGCCGAGCACGACGG
Organism: Pandoraea sp.; assembly: GCA_031291335.1. Classification (GTDB taxonomy): domain Bacteria; phylum Pseudomonadota; class Gammaproteobacteria; order Burkholderiales; family Burkholderiaceae; genus Pandoraea. Next base: position 1,029 of record JARLJF010000027.1, read on the forward strand.
TCGTGACCAGCGTCACCGCATTGAACGACGGCATCACCGCCTGCGGTTCGCCCGCGAAGAGGCGATCGCTCAGATATCGGGTGAATGCCAGTTGGATGAGTCCTGTCGCAATGACGCTCGACGCAATCAGATACGTCACTGAGACCTGGAACTGCGTCAGTACGTCGTGCGGATGGACATGCGTGAGGCTCATCAACCCGACCAGCACCACGCCGACCATCGACAATACCAGCGGCCCCGCACTGATAATCCCCGCATAGCTATACGCCGCGAAGGTGCCCGACAGCGTGTCGCTGCGCAGCAGACGCCGCAATTCGAAACCGATACCCGCCATCAGTCGTCACCTCCGTCCATCCACCGCTGGTACACCGTGCGATAGGCCTCGCGCATGGCGTCGAGCCGGTAGTAGCGCTCGACTCGCGCGATGCCGGCGCGGCTCGCTGCATGCCATGCGTCCGGCTCCAGCACGTCGACGATGGCCGCCGCCAGCGTCTCCGGGTCGGCCATCGGCACGATGCGTCCCGAGCGCCCGAGCGCGCGATCCTCTGCGCTGTTGCCGTCGATCACCTGACGGCACGCCCCGACGTCGGTGGCCACCACCGGCACGCCGGCCGCCGCCGCTTCGAGCATGACCAACGGCAAAGCTTCGGAGACGGACGACAACGCCAGCACCCCGATGTGCGGCAACACCGATTCGATCGGGCGATACCCCATGAATCGCACCTGATACTCCATGCCGAGACTCGCGGCGAGGTCCCGGCACTCTTGTGCATAGGCCGGGTCTTCGGTGTCCGGCCCCACGATCCAGCCCTGTATGTCTGGCCGCGCGCGGTAGGCGATGAAGATGGCCCGCAGAAACGTCTTGATGTCCTTGACGGGCACGACACGCCCGACCAGCGCCACGACCGGGGCGATGTCCGGGCGGTCAGTCTGCGCGTCGGTCTCGCGCCGAACGACGCGCAACGCGGCAAAGCGCGCGACGTCCACCCCGTTGGCGATACTGCGTGTCTTGTGCGCTGGCGCGCCATCGCTCACCTGACGCTGGCGGTTGCCTTCATACAGCGAAACGATCTCGTCCGCCGTGTCGTAACAGACCCGTCCGATGGCCTCGAAAAACCGCATCCAGAGGTTCTGGAAATACCCGACGCGCGAGATGTCGCGCTCGAACGGGCCGCGATTGTCATGCAGCCATTCGCTCTGCAGCAGGTCGAGCTTGCGCTCCTTCGTGTAGCTGCCGTGCTCGGTCACAAGCAACGGCCGGCCGGTACTGATGCGCAGCATCGCGCCCAGCAACCCCGCGTATCCCGTCGATACGGTGTGATACATGCGGGCCGCAGGCAACGCGCCAGCGATCCTCGCCAACTGCCAGATCGGCTTGTGCATCGCGCGTATCGTCCAGAAGTAGTCGGTGAACGACGGGTCGTGGCAGAAGCGCTCGTACCGCTGCGTAATGAACTCCCAGGCGCGCTCGCTGTGCAGGAATTCCGGCTGTGCGAGTACCTGTCCGTCGCGCAGCATCGGCAAAAGCCGCACCAGCATGGCGTGCAGATCGTCGTCTCCCATGGCTTCGGGGGCACCGTCGCCATTCTCGTGCCGCTGACGGAACAAATCATGCATCCGGGCAATTTGCGCGAACGCCTTCGCGTCGCCCGAGCCTTGACGCGTCGGGATCGGGTCGTGCGCAGCCTGGGTCGCAGTGCCGGCCGTCTCGTAAAGGTAATGCGCCTCGAAGTGGATGACGTTATCCGGCATCGCATAGACCGGCGCACCGTAGTCTTCCCGGCGGCTGCCGATGAAGACCACCGCAAAGGTCAGCGCCGGAAACGCGCGAATGAGCAGGTCGACCCACGACGACACGCCCCCTTGCACGTACGGGAATGTGCCTTCGAGGAGGAGCGCAACATCAGCGACATGGGCGTCCCCGGCGGACGGTGGTGAATGCGGACGATCGCCGTGCGGGCGCATTGGCATGGGCGCTACCGAGTCCAGAATCGTACGGCCGGCTGTACCGCTGGCGAGGCCGTGGCGTTCGCCACACCTTTGGCACCCGTGACGCCTGCGCCCAACCCGCCGAGCAGTTGCGACACCCGGTCGTAGCGACGCTTCTGGAACGCCGCTTCCGCGAGCCAGGGCAACAGGCGCTCTGTCGGAAAGCTGTGAAACTGCGCATGGCGCAGGTACATCTCGGCAACGTCGGGGGCCTCACGCAGTAGCGCGCAACGGCCAAGCAGGTACCACATCGAGGCGTCGTCCTCGTGCTGCTCGAGCGTGTCGCGCGCGAACTGCTCAACGCGCTCCAGCGTAAAGCGCAGCACTTCGCCTCGCACGAGGTTTTGGTAGATCAGTTCCCAATACAGTTGAGCGAGACGCCGACAGGCATGGGCGCGCTCGTCTTCGTCCTGCGCCGCCGCGTGCCGGTCACGCATCGCGTAGATTTGCTGCATGATGCGCTTCTCCATCCCGTCGAGAATGCCGTACGCCAGCAGGCGCACCTCCTCGACAGGATCGGCCAGCAGATCGCGTGCGATTTCGCTCGTTACGCGCGACGGCAGCGCCTGCACCGAGATCAATGCCGCCACGCGGTCGTCGCGTTCGCCCTGCACGTTGCGCAGACGCGCCCGCAGACGCATGCCGGCGCCATGTCGCACTCGCGCCATCAGATGCGAGACAAAGCCCGGGGCCGTCACGCGCCCGGCTGCGAGTGTCTCGCGCGGCGGCGGGAACACGTAGCCGATCAGGAGCACGCCGAACACGACCGCCAACCCCGCTCCGGGCAAGAAAAAGGTGATGAGCGCGATATGCCAGAACGCACTGCGCCGCCCGAGATAGCTGGCCGGCAATACGCAAGTCATGAACCCGCCCGCCAGCAACGCCGACACGGCTTGCCACGCCAGCACGAGCAGCACCACCGACGTCGACGCCGCAGGCACGTCGGGCGTCTGCATCAAGGGCAACGTCGAGGCGCTCCCCGCGTCGCTCTGCAATACGAGACGCAGTGCCTGCGCCTGCGCCACCACCGCGAGTCCGGCGAGGCCCAGCGTGAAAGTCCAGCGCAGCAGGCGCAGGCCACGAGCAACACCCCGCTGGCGCAGCCGCCGGCCGGTCATCACGCGCTCGCCCTGCGATGTGCGCTCAGGCATGGTCGACGCATCGCTCCATCAGCTTGAGCAATCCATCTCCTGGCGCATCGGCATCCACGTGCGCCGTGTGCACCGCGATGTGACCGCTCTGGAAATCGACGTCGTATTGTTGACGCAACAGTGTCTCGACACGCAGCAGGTAGCCGTCGATGCCATGCTCGTCCGTGATCGGCATCAAGGCGATGGCGATCTGGCGACGCGGCGTGCCGATGGTCCACAGGGCGTCAAGGGCCCGGCGCTGACGCACCGTCTGCTCGAACAGCGAATCGCCGCGTGCACCGCGCGGGAACACCAGCGCAACGAGCGAAGACTCGATGCCGCTCGCCCGCTTGAGGCGGGCAAGACGTCCCAGCTCGAGCGCAAAATCATAAGGCGCTTGTGGCACCGACTCCCGCACACTCGCCACCAGTGGCTGATGCGACACGCCGTCGGCGTAGTAAGCGAGCAGTACCAGCAGCAATTGCAGGTTGTCGTGATTGAGTGCGAGGAACGGCATGCGACGCACGATCAGCACGCTGACCAACGTGCCATCGCCGTCGAGCAG
>JARLJF010000179.1 GCA_031291335.1 Pandoraea sp.
AACGGTCCCACGGCCACATTGCTGCCCGCGCCCGTCTTGAGCAGGTTGTAGGCAATGTTGCCCGAGTCCACGTTCGGGCACACCAGCAGGTTGGCCGCGCCCTTCAGACGCGAATGCGGCAGGATGCGGCTGCGCAGGCCTTCGTCGAGTGCGCAGTCGCCGTGCATTTCGCCGTCGATCTCCAGCTCCGGCGCTTGCGCCGTGACCATCTCCAGCACGCGACGCATCTTCGTCCCCGACGCCGCACTGCCCGAGCCGAAGTTCGAGCGCGAGAGCAGCGCGACCTTCGGGTTGAGGTTCAGCCACGTCATCTGCTTGGCAGCCGCCAGCGTGAACTCGGCGATCTGCTCGGCCGTCGGGTCGTCGTTGACGTGCGTGTCCACCAGTGCCACGGTGCGCTTGTCGAGCAGCAGGATGTTCATCGCCGCGTAGGTGTTCGCGCCCGGTTGCTTGCCGATGACTTCGTCGACGAAGCGCAGGTGATCGTGATACGCGCCGACCGTGCCGCAGATCATGCCGTCGGCGTCGCCCAGGCGCACCATCATCGCGCCGATCAGCGTGAGACGGCGGCGCATTTCAACGCGCGCCATTTCCTTCGTGATGCCGTCACGGCAGCGCAGTTCCCAGTAGTTGGTCCAGTACTGATGGAAGCGCTCGTCGTAGTACGGGTTGGTGACTTCGACGTCCTCACCCAGACGCAGACGCAGGCCGAACTTCTCGATACGTGCGAGCAGTACTTCCGGACGCCCCACCAGAATCGGACGGGCCAGCTTCTCGTCGACGATCACCTGCACCGCACGCAACACGCGCTCTTCCTCGCCTTCCGCGAACACGATGCGGGCCTTGCCGCCATCGCGCACCAACTGCTTGGCCGCCGAGAAGATCGGCTTCATGAACGCGCCCGAGTGATACACGAACTGCTGCAATTGCTCGGCGTACGCGTCGAAGTCGGCGATCGGGCGGGTAGCCACACCGTCTTCCATGGCGGCACGCGCCACGGCCGGCGCGATACGCACGATCAGGCGCGAATCGAAGGGCTTCGGAATCAGGTATTCCGGCCCGAACGACAGGTCATAGGCGCCATACGCGGTCGCCACGGAGTCGTTCGGTTCTTCCTGCGCCAGACCCGCAATCGCGTGGACGGCGGCGATTTCCATGTTGCGCGTGATCGTGGTCGCCCCCACGTCGAGCGCACCGCGGAAGATATACGGGAAGCACAGCACGTTGTTGACCTGATTCGGGAAGTCCGAACGGCCCGTGGCGAGCACCACGTCGTCGCGCGCAGCGCGCGCATCTTCCGGGAAGATTTCCGGCGTCGGGTTGGCGAGCGCCAGAATCAGCGGACGCGAGCCCATCGTCTTGAGCATTTCCGGCTTGAGCACGCCGCCCGCCGACAGGCCGAGGAACACGTCGGCGCCCTCGATCACTTCCGCGAGCGTGCGCTTGTCGGTCTTCTGCGCGAAACGGGCCTTGTCCGGGTCCATGCCGACGGCACGGCCTTCATAGACCACGCCATCGATGTCCGTCGCCCAGACGTTTTCAACCGGCAGCCCCATGTCGACCATCAGATCCAGACAGGCGAGCGCCGCCGCGCCCGCGCCCGAGGTGACGACCTTCACATCGCGAATGTCCTTGCCCACGACCTTCAGGCCGTTGATGAACGCCGCGCTCACCGTGATGGCAGTGCCGTGCTGGTCGTCGTGGAAGACGGGGATTTTCATCCGCTCGCGCAACTTGCGCTCGACGGTGAAGCACTCGGGGGCCTTGATGTCTTCAAGGTTGATACCGCCGAACGTAGCTTCAAGGCTCGCGATGATTTCGACGAGCTTGTCCGGGTCGCTCTCGGTGATTTCGATGTCGAACACATCGATCCCGGCGAACTTCTTGAAGAGAACGGCCTTACCTTCCATCACCGGCTTCGACGCGAGCGCACCAATGTTGCCCAACCCCAGCACGGCCGAGCCGTTCGTGATCACCCCGACCAGATTGCCGCGGGCGGTGTACTTGAACGACTGTGCCGGATCGGCAGCGATTTCCTGACACGGGATGGCGACGCCCGGGGTGTAGGCGAGCGCCAGATCGCGCTGCGTGACGAGCGGCTTGCTGGCCGTCACGGAGATCTTGCCCGGCGTCGGGAACTGGTGATATTCCAGGGCGGCCTGGTGATCGTTGTTGTTGCTCATGGCGTGTCGTCCTCGGTGAATGTCTCGGCTCTGGCTAGCGCTGCGGACCGTTCTGAAGACGGTTGTCGCCCTGGCGCATCAGATGTCAGGCCATTCTAGGCAGCCGCCAGCGGGGGACGATTCTGAATTACTATGGGGGCATCATATTTTCGATATAAGCCCGGAGCATCGGGGGTTTCAGGGGATTGAGGACAGATGGGCGCGGTGCCATTCGACACAGGGGAAGCGGTTCGGCGACTGACGACCCGGCTCAAGATGCGTCATCTCGTGCTGTTGCTGCAAATTCAGCAACACGGCTCACTCACACGAGTGGCCGAGCATATGGCGACGAGCCAGCCGGCGGTTACGAGCGCCCTCGCCGAACTCGAAAGCATGCTCGGCGGCCCGTTGTTCGACCGCACGCCACGCGGCATGACGCCGACTCCGCTGGGTGCCGTCGTCCTCGCCCGAGCGCAAGCGATGGTGCACGACCTGGACCATCTCACGCGCGATATCGAAGCCGTGATGGCCGGGCATGCTGCCCGGCTTCAGGTCGGCGTGATCCCGTATATCTCCGGCAAAACACTCGCCGCCGCCATTCAGCAAACCCTCGCCCAGATTCCCCAGCGGCTCACCGTCACCCTGCATGAAGGCACCAGCGAATCGCTGATGGCGAAGTTGCGCGATCACACGCTCGACGTCGTAATCGGACGCGCAGCGGCCAGCGTCGATCTGACGCAGGTGCAATTCGAAGTGCTGCATCACCAGATGCCGCGCGTTGTCGCCAGCCGCCGTCTGGCCGCCCGGCTCGGACGCAGCGCACCTGTGTGGTCGCAACTGGCCGAGCTGGACTGGGTGATGGGCGCGCCCAACACGCCAATGCGCGACCAATTGTCCGACCTGTTCCTGCACGCGGGCGTGGTACCGCCGGTGCCCGTCGTCGAGAGCTTTTCGTCGCGCCTGACCGGGGAATTGCTGGCAAGCAGCGAACGCGCGGTGTCGCTGCTGCCGGCCGACATTGCCGAGGAACTGGTGCGGGTCGCGGGTGTAGCGGTCGTGCCGTGGTCGCTCACGTGGACGCTGCCGCCTGTCGCCATGTTCACCCGTCGTGAAAATCCGCGCGAGACGCATCGCCTCTTCACGCAGGCACTGCGAACGCAGTACCAGACGATGACCGGGACCACGTAAGCGTTTTTCCCGTCGCACGGAAAGGCGCTGAAAGGTCTTCTGCCGCCAAAAACGGGCAATTTCGTGAAATAGACCCTTTTCGGCACGTTTGCCGCGCGATTGCACGGGCGACGTCCGTCGTAAGGTGTCGTCCATGAACGATGCCGTCCCTACTCCTGCCCAAACCGACGTGACATCCACCGGCAACGCGCCGGCGGTGACGCCGTTTATCCCCTCGCCGCACCAGATATTTCTGGCGCCCGCCCTGCTGCCGACGCAAGTCGGCCCGGCCGGTCTGCGCTTCGACTTCAACGACGGCGCGCGCGTAGTCATTCCCGATTTCGGCCAACCGCTGCCGTGGCGCGTGCGGATCAGCGATCTGCGCGACGACACCGCGCTCATCGAGGTGTCGCTGTCCTCTGGCGTCGTGCGCAGCCCGGCGAAGTACTTCGTGCCGTACGGCATCACGATCTGGCTGAACGACGTGGTGGTCTTCGAGCATCGCTACGAGGCACGAGATCAGGAGGTGCTCGTCCAGTTTCCGCTCGCGGCATTGGGCGACGTGCTGGGCTGGCTGCCCTATGCCCTGCGTTTCGCCGATACCCACGGGTGCCGGCTGGCCTGCGTGGTCACGCCTGCCGTGGCAGCGTTGTTCCGCGATGCCTATCCCAACGTGGATTTCGTCGCGCAAGACAAGGTAGAGCGGCGCAAGTATTACGCGACATACAACGTCGGCCTGTTCTTCGACGATAAGGAACTCGTGCAGCAGCCGCGCGACTTTCGTGAGACCGGACTGCATCGCACGGCAGCCCATATTCTCGGCGTCGACGACGCCGAAGCCCCCGCGGCGACTGCCTTGCCGGATGTGTCACGGCCGATGGCCGAGCCGTACGTGTGCATCGCCGTCCAGAGCACGGCGCAATGCAAATACTGGAACCGCCCGGACGGATGGCATGCCGTCGTGGCCGGTTTGCGCGAGCGCGGCGTGCAAGTGGTGTGCATCGATCAGAAAGCGCGACATGGCAAAGGGGACTTCTGGCAGTCGGTGCCGGAAGGCGTCGTTGATGCCACCGGCAATTTGCCGCTAACCGAACGCGCGCGCTGGCTGATGCACGCGAACGCGTTCATCGGCTTGTCGAGCGGCTTGGCGTGGCTCGCATGGACCATGGGCACGCCCACGGTGCTCATCTCGGGCTTCACCCTGCCGCATAACGAGTTCGCGACACCGTACCGCGTGATCGCGAACGACGTCTGCACGGGGTGCTGGCACGACCCCGCGCTTCGCTACGATCACGATGATTTTCACTGGTGCCCCCGGCATAAAGGCACCGCGCGGGCGTTCGAATGCTCCCGCGAGATTCGCCCGGAAGACGTGTTGGCGGCGGTGGATCGGGTGCCAACCATGGCGCAGACGCCAGCATCACACTGATCGCCTCACCCCCAAGGCCAAGGCCAACCATCATCGGGTTCGAGCGCCGCTGGGCAAAGCGTGAGTGGGCGTGGCACAGGCCACGCCACTCACGCCAAGCAAAAAACTACGCTCATGCGTTGTAGCGCGCCTCGTCGAGATCTTCGATCAACGTCGGGCCGCTCGGATGCCAATCGAGCCGCGCCTGCGTCAACGCGCTGGACGCGCGCATGTCCTGACTCACGAATATCGACAACCAGCCGAAGTGGGCGGCAGCGTCCTCCTGCGCGATGGACGTCACCGGCAGGCCAAGGCCTCGTCCCAGCGACTCGGCGATTTCTCGACTGGTCACGCCCTCCTCGCCGACAGCGTGATATCGGGCCCCCTTTTCCCCCGCCTCGATGGCAAGCCGATAGAGACGCACGACATCCGAAAGGTGGCCGGCCGACCAGTGGTTGCCACCGTCCCCAACGTAAGCGACGACACCTTTTTCACGCGCGACGTCGATAAGCGGCGTGATAAGGCCCTGCCTGTACGGATTGTGAACCTGCGGCAGTCGCACCACGGACACGTTGATACCGTCTTGCAGCAACGCTTGCCCTGCAAGCTCGGACGCAATGCGCGGGTTGCGATGACCGGTGTTGAAGACGTCCTCGGTCGCGGGTTCGCCATGCTGGCCGCTGCCCATGCCGACCGCCGACGTGATGATCAGCGGGCGGCCGGAGCCCGCAAGCGCGGCGCCCAGTGCGGCAATGACGCGCTTGTCCTTTTCGCAATTCTCGACGAATCGGCTGAAATCGTGGTCGAACGCCGCGTGGATCACGCCGTCGGCCTTCGCAGCACCGCTGGCCAGACTCCCGGGCACCTCGAGCGTGCCAAGGTGCGGCTCGACACCCGCAGCGGTGAGGGCACGTGCCCCCGCGTCAGAGCGCGTCAGGCCAATCACCTCGTGACCGGCCGCAATGAGTTCGGGAATGAGCGCCGAGCCGATGAAACCGGTGGCGCCCGTCAGAAAGATACGCATGGTGAAACCTCCTTGGTCAGGGGCTCACTATCCGGCCATTCGTTATCCCGTTAAAGTAGTGATCACATCATAGTAAAGCGACTAACAGGCTCACCATGTCAGTCAACACCGCCAAATCGCTCGGCGAATTCCTGAGAAGCCGTCGCACGCGCCTTGATCCCGCGAGTTTCGGCTTCACCGGACGCCGGCGAACACCCGGCCTGCGCCGGGAAGAAGTTGCCCAGCGCGCGAGCATCAGTCCGACCTGGTACACGTGGCTCGAACAGGGCCGTGGCGGCGCCCCCTCTGCGGAGGTGCTCGACCGGATCTCCGGCGCGCTGATGCTCACACATGCCGAACGTGAGCATCTGTTCATGCTGGGGCTCGGGAGACCGCCTGAAGTCCGTTACAACCGCGTCGACAGTGTCAGTCCGCGTCTGCAACGGCTGCTCGACTCGTTCGATGCCAGCCCTGCGATCATCAAGACTGCGACCTGGGATGTGGTCGCCTGGAACCACGCTGCGGCCGTGGTCCTGACGGACTACCAGACCTTGCCTCCCGGTGAGCGCAACATTCTCCACTTCCTGTTTCGCAATCCTGCCGTGCGCGCGAAGCAGCATGACTGGCTCAGCGTTGCCCGCTTCGTGGTGGGCGCGTTTCGGGCGGATGCGGCGCGAGCCGGACTCGCGTCCGAAGTCGGCGAGCTGGTCGCTGAACTGCGCAGTGTCAGCGCAGAGTTCGACACGCTGTGGCAGGAGAACGAGGTGCTGGGGTACAACGAGGGACACAGCGTCAAGCGCCTCAAGCACCCGGTCCTGGGAACGGTAGCGCTGGAGTATTCGGCGTTTTCCGTCGATGGCCGCCCCGACCTGGGCCTGATCGTCTATACGCCGCTCGACGGCGACATCGCGCAGCGAATCAGAGTCCTCGCCGCACAACATCGACTCGATAGCGTGTCCGAGACTGCGCCGGTTTAGCTGGGCATAGGCACGCGGGCCGGGGGGTTGCCGCTACCGTAAGCGCCATCCTCCGAGAAGCGCAGCGGACCCGGCGCCGTCCCGCCACACTCAATCCGGACGCCGCCGGAACGCCCACCAGCCCGCGGCGGCCGTGCCCGACGCCACGATGGCTACCAGTACCCAAAAGCCATGTGGATGGTCCGCTAGCGGAATGCCGCCCACATTCATGCCGAAGAAACCCGCCACAATGTTGATGGGCAACGCGAGCACGGTCACGACCGTCAGCGTATAAATCGTGCGCTCGGTGCGCTCGCTGACCATCGCCGCAATCTCTTCCTGCAACAGCTTGATCCGCTCCAGCAACGCCGACAGGTCATTGAGCACTACCGCGAACTCTTCCGTCGCCTGACGAAATTCCTGCACATCCTCAGCGTGCCCCCACACGGGCGGTCGACTCAGCAGACGAAAGAGCGCCGCCGGCTCCGGCGCCAGCAGACGCTGCAAGCGCACGAGCACCCGGCGCAACGACCCCAGATCCGCGCGGTTGCTCTCGATTCGCTGCTGTAGCAGCCGATCTTCGACGGTATCCACGCGGCGGCTCGTCTCGCGGGCGATGCGCTCGAGCACATCCGCCTGATCGCGCAGCAGATGCACCAGCAACGCCAGCGGGGAACGGAAAGTGTCGCCACGCTTGACCGACGCGCGCAGCTTGTCGATGGACCGCAACGGCTTCACGCGCCCCGTCACGAGCAAGCGGGCGTTGGCGGCGACACGCAGCGTCGAAATCTCCGACTGCGCGATATCGAACGCGAAAATCACGTCGTTGATGACGGCAAGCAGCCAATCGTCGGAATGTTCGATGCGAGTGGAGCGCGAGCCTTCACCCAGACTCTCGTAGAACTCGTGAGGCAGGCTCAGATGCTGTTGCAGCCACTTTTCGCACGCGGCGTGCGCGAAGTTGAAGTGCAGCCAGAGAAACCCCTCCGCACGATCACCTTGCGCCAGCCATCCAAGCGCGTCGGCCGAGTCGATCGGTTCGGGGGGCGCTCCGTCAGTAAAGCGGTAGCCGTAGATCAGGCCAGCCTGATCGCAGCCGTAAGCGTTGTGAACCAGGTCGGCGAACATGCGTGCGGTGTCGGAAACGGACGTGGGGAGTGGCGTGAACGGCACCGCAGCACGGTGGGATCGGCCATCATGACAATGTCACATTTCATTTTCATGACAGTGAAAGTCCCATACGGGCCGGCAGCCAACGCGCGCGCCGTGCCCGCCCGGCGGGGCACACCGGGGAACTCGGCCAAATGAGATTCGTCAACGCCATGCTGGTGTCATAAAATCGTCGCATACTCGGACTCACCTTCGGGCGCGCCATGCTCGCCGTATCACGCAGCGTCTGCCTGCCGTCACCCACGTGGTAAGGGTGCCTTTTGTGTTTTCTGGCCCGTAAGAGATCGTCGCCATGACCAAATTCGATTCCGACGCCGACCACGACGCCTCGCTTGCGCGTCGCCTCCAAGATGACCTGATCGATAGCTACGACGAAGAGATCGAGATGGAGATCGACGATCTTCGCTTGCCCGGCCTGAACGATCTGACCGACACCGCTCGCGATGATCGCCTGCAATACTTCCGCGAGTTGTTCCGCCTGCAAGGCGAACTCGTCAAATTGCAGGATTGGGTGATTCGTAGCCGTCACCGGCTCGTGGTGATCTTTGAAGGTCGCGACGCCGCCGGCAAGGGCGGTGCGATCAAGCGCATCACGCAACGCCTGAATCCTCGTGTGTGTCGCGTGGCCGCCCTGCCCGCGCCCAACGATCGCGAGCGCACGCAGTGGTATTTCCAGCGCTATGTCCAGCATCTGCCCGCCGCGGGCGAAATCGTGCTGTTCGACCGTAGCTGGTACAACCGCGCAGGTGTGGAACATGTGATGGGCTTCTGCACCGAGAGCGAGTACGAAGAGTTCTTCCGCTCGGTGCCCGAGTTCGAAAAGATGCTCGTGCGCAGCGGCGTCCAGATCGTCAAATACTGGTTCTCGATCTCGGATGAAGAACAGGAAGCGCGCTTCCTTGCACGCATTCAGGATCCGCTCAAGCAGTGGAAGCTCAGCCCGATGGATCTGGAAAGCCGTCGTCGCTGGGAGAGCTACACGCGCGCCAAGGAAGTGATGATCGAGCGCACGCACATTCCGGAAGCGCCGTGGTGGGTGGTGCAGGCGGACGACAAGAAGCGCGCGCGTCTGAACTGCATTCATCACCTGCTCTCGCAAGTGCCATATCACGACGTGGAGCGCTCGCAAGTGGTGCTGCCCGAGCGCGCCCGCAGCGAAGACTACATGCGTCACCCCGTGGCGGATGAAATGATCGTGCCGGAGATTTACTGACGTGCGTTGATCGAAGGTGGCTCAGGCTCGCATCGCCTGGGCTACCGACGTGAACGGATTACGCGGCCCGGATTACGTAGCCCGAATTATGCGGCTCGCACACCGGCAAGCCGCGACGACTCCGTCAGCGGCAAGCGCAACGTGACCCGCAGACCGCCGCCCGACGACTTGTCCAGACGTACGCTGCCGCCCAGCCCTTCCACCAACCGTCCGACCAGCGACAGACCCAGGCCGCAATGGCCCTCGCCGCCGCGCGACGCGTCAAGACGCACGAACGGACGCATCGCAAGGGCCACCTGATCTTCGGGAATCCCCGCCCCACAGTCGCTCACTTCGATACATCCTTCGGCTGCCTCGCACCACGTTGCCAGACGCACCGGCGGCTCGCCATGCTCCAGCGCGTTGTCGACGAGATTCGACATGACACGGTCGAGCAACGTGCGCGGCAACCGGAAGTCCGGCCCCGCACGCAGATGGCAGACGAACAGCGACGCATCCGCGTCCGGCTCGGCGGTGGCAGGCGATGCCGTTACCCCGTCGTCGTCCTCTGCGGGGAATTGTTCGCGCAGGAAAGCATCGACGCTCACCAGCGGACTGGTATCGGCTTCGTCGCGAGCATAGGCGAGAAACTGCTGGACGATGTGATTGATCGACGCGATATCGCGCACGAACCCGTCGCGCGAGTTGTCGTTGTCAATCAGGTCGGCACGCAAGCGCAGGCGCGTGAGCGGCGACTTCAGATCGTGTGCAATGCCGGCCAGCATGATCGCCTGATTGTCTTCGGCTTCGGCGAGCCGCTTCGCCATGTCGTTGAAGGCGTGCGTCAGGTCGCGCAACTCGTGTGGCCCCTGCTCCGGCAGTAATGCGGGACGGCGCCCACGGGCAATCACACGCGCCGCTTGTGCCACGCGCGCAATCGGCCGATGCATCTGCCATGCCACCAGCAACGCCAGCAACACCGCGCCGATCAGAATGCCCACGGTCTCGCGCACGAACGGCGGCATCGGAGGCAAATCGAGCCCAACGACAATCCATTCGTTACGCTGCGGCAGCAAGACCCACAAGCTGCCGCGCTTGCGATCGTTGGTCAGATGCAACTGTGTGCCCGGCGGCAGGCGCGAGAGCAATTCCTGACGCAGACGGGCGGCGCGCTCGTCGTCCGTGCCGTCGGTAAACTTCGGTGCGTCGTCCAGCGGCACGCGCCGAATACCATGCGGCGGCGCCAGGCTACCGGGGCTGACGGCGCGCTGGTCCACGCTCTGGATGGCGATGAGCACCCCGCGTGCGAAGCCGTCCACCTGCTGGCGGGGGCGCTGGTAAAACACCAGCGCACTCCACACCAGATGCATCACCAGCAAGACGGCGATGCCCAGCCATGCCATGCGCGCGAACAGCGAGTCGCGCAGCAGCCAACGCAGATTCACGCAGCCGACTCCCGCCAGCCGCGCACGGTACGCTTGCTGACCGATGCCGCCGGCGCGAGCGACAGTTCGTCGTCGGTACCGGCGACGCCACCGGAACGCTCGCGCGCGTCGGACGTCGCTCCTTCGGACAATTCGCCGCCGGGCACGAAGACGTACCCCTTGCCGCGAATCGTCTGGATGTAGCGCGGCTCCGACGGATCGATTTCGATGAGACGTCGCAGACGCCACACCGGCACGTCCAGACTGCGGTCACGAAACGCAATGCCGTCGCCGTAGAGCATGGCGTGCAGCTTCACGCGCGGCAGCACTTGCATCGGATGCTGCGTGAACGCCTTGAGCATGGCGAATTCCGTATCGCGCAACGGCAGACGCTCGCCCTCACGCTGCAACGTGCGCAGCGAGAAATCCAGTTCAAACGGACCGAAACGGTACGGAGCGCGCGCATCGGGGGCGCTGGCCGCCACCGGCCCGCGACGGCGCAGCACCGCGTGAATGCGGGCGAGCAACTCGCGCGGGTCGAACGGCTTGGCCAGATAGTCATCGGCGCCCAACTCCAGCCCGAGCGCGCGGTCCAGCGGACCGCCGCGTGCCGAGAGCATGATCACCGGGATGTCTTCACCGGCAGCGCGCAGGTCCTGCAAGGCACGCAGGCCATCGCGCTCCGGCATCATGATATCGAGCAGAATCACCGAGGGCCGCTCGAGTTCGAGCCGGCGCAGCAGCGACGCTCCGTTGTGAAGCACCGAGACCTGCATGCCGTTGGCATGCAGCAATTCGCGCAACAGGTCGCGAACGACAGGATCGTCGTCGACCAGAAGAACATGCAGACTCATGAAATTCTCTCGGTAATTTAGGTTTGGCGCGGTGCGGTCGCGCCATGCGACAAGTGCACGGCACTGTCTTGCGTTACCACGGACGGCTCCGGCGTGCTGGAGAGCGCCCGCAGCGCATTCGTAAATCGATCCGGCGACGACGCTGCACGGTGTGTGCCCACCGTCGCGGCAGATCCCTG
>JARLJF010000180.1 GCA_031291335.1 Pandoraea sp.
ATGGACTGGTGCTGCTGGCTACCTTTGTGGTTGGCGGCTACATCGTCGTCGCAAGCGCGGACAAGGCAGCGCTGATATTGACGATGCCAACTTGGATCTATCTGTTCTTCGGTTGTGCGCTGGCGCTCGGCATCCTGATGACGCTGCCAATCGGCGGCGCCGACATGCCGGTGGTGATCTCGATCTTTAACGCCTTTACCGGCCTCGCGGTCGGCATCGAAGGCTACGTGCTGCAAAACCCCGCGCTGATGATCGCCGGCATGGTGGTCGGCGCAGCCGGCATGCTGCTGACACTGCTGATGGCCAAGGCCATGAACCGCTCCGTGAGTAATGTGATCTTCACCAACTTCGGTGAGGTCGCCACGCGCAAGCAGAGCAAGATCAAGGGCAGCCTGAAGCCGACGCAGCCAGGCGACGCTGGCATCGCGATGCGCTATGCGGCCTCGGTGATTATCGTCCCGGGCTACGGCCTCGCGGTCTCGCAAGGTCAAGGCAAGCTATACGAATTCGTCAAGCTGCTGCAGGCGGGTGGCGTGTCGGTGAAGTTTGCGGTTCACCCGGTGGCCGGCCGCATGCCGGGCCAGATGGACGTGCTGCTGGCCGAGGCCGGCGTGCCTTACGACATGATCTTCCAACTCGAGGACATCAACGATCAGTTCGCCACGACGGACGTGGCGCTCGTGATCGGCGCCAACGACGTGGTGAATCCAGCCGCGCGCACCGACAAATCATCGGCCATCTACGGCATGCCGATCCTCAACGCGGACCACGCCAAGCAGGTGTTCGTGATCAAGCGCGGGGAAGGAAAGGGCTACGCCGGCATCGTCAATGAACTCTTCTACGCAGACAACTGCAACATGGTCTATGGCGACGCCCAGGCCGTGCTCATCAAGATGAGTGAAGCGGTCAGAGGGCTCGGATTGCCCGCTGTGGCCTAGCACGCTGAACCCATCGCAACCGAGGAACAAGCCATGACATCCAGAATGCAAGCTGCCGTCGTTGAACAGTTCGGCAAGCCGCTAGTGATAAAGGAGCTGGATATTCCCGAGCCAGGACCTGGCCAGATCCTGGTCAAAACCGAAGCGTGCGGCGTATGCCACACCGATCTGCATGCCGCAAACGGGGACTGGCCGTTAAAGCCAACCTTGCCGTTCATACCAGGCCATGAAGGCATTGGTATTGTCACCGCACTCGGCGCGGGTGTTACGGCTGTGAAGGAGGGCGACCGCGTTGGTGTGCCATGGCTCTATTCCGCTTGCGGACACTGCGAGTTTTGCCTCGCAGCGCGCGAGCCGGTATGTGCCGAAGCGCAGTTCGGCGGCTATACGAAGAACGGCGGGTTCGCCGAGTACATCGTCGCCGACCCGAACTATGTGGCCCACATCCCAGCGCATCTGGCGGCCCGCGACGCGGCGCCCCTCATCTGTGCCGGGATCACCTCGTACAAAGGCATCAAGGAGACCCAGGCACGGCCGGGTGAATGGGTCGTGGTCTCCGGCGTCGGTGGCCTCGGACACCTCGGCATTCAATACGCCAAGGCGATGGGCCTGCACGTCTGCGCAGTGGACATCGACGACGGCAAGCTCGCGCATGCCAAACGCCTTGGCGCCGATGCGATGGTTAACGCAAAGGACGGCGATGCGATTGCGGCCGTCAGGAAGGCCACGGGGGGCGGGGCGCATGGCGTGCTGATTACGGCGCCGTCGCTCGGCGCGTTCAAGCAAGGGGTGGGCATGACGCGCAAATGCGGTACCTGTGTGCTGGTTGGGTTGCCGCCGGGTGAGTTTCCGACACCCCTGTTCGACGTCGTGGCGAACTGCATCACGATTCGCGGCTCGTTCGTCGGCAATCGCCGCGACATGGCCGAAGCGCTTGCCTTCGCCGCTGACGGAAAGGTCAAGGCGGATATCGAACTGCAGCCGTTGTCGGCGATCAACAGTGTGTTCCATCGCCTCGCGCACGGCGATGTCCCGTCACGCGTGGTGCTCGAGTTCGCCAAGGGTTGAGAGGAGGGCGCTATCGTGGCTTCCGGACCCGGTCTGGCCCAGTTCGCCGACGCTCCTGGCGAGGCGATCAACTCGCTGCTGGCGCGGCATCGCGGTAATCCGCATGCGCTCGTGCAGATTCTGCGTGAAGCGCAAGTGCAACACGGCTGGCTGCCGCGCGCCATGCTGGCTGACCTGGCCGACGGGCTGGGTCTGACCCTGGCTCACGTGGAGGGCGTGGCGACGTTCTATCGGTTCTTTCATACCCAGCCGGTGGGCGAGTACCGCGTGCTCTTTAGCGACAACATCACCGACCGGATGCTCGGTAACGTGTCGTTGCTCACCGATCTGTGCCGGCGGCTCGGCGTCGAGCGCGGGCAGATGCGCGCCGACGGTCGCGTCAGTGTGGATTTCTGCTCCTGCACGGGATTGTGCGATCAAGGGCCGTCCTTGCTGATCAATCATCATCAGGTCGTCACGCGGCTCGATGCCGCGCGTGTCGCCACGCTTGCGGAACTCATCGAAGCAAGGCTGCCGCTGGCCGACTGGCCGGCGGAATGGTCGCGCGTGAACGACCATGTGCGGCGCGCCGATGTTCTGCTCGCCACTTCGCTGCATCCGGGTGAGGCCATCGCCGCCGCTCTGGCGCGTGGCGTACCCGCGCTGTTCGACGAGATGAAGCGCTCGAACCTCCGTGGACGCGGCGGCGCAGGCTTCGTCACCAGCATGAAATGGCAACTGTGCCGGGATGCCAAAGGCAGCGAACATTACATGGTGTGCAATGCCGACGAAGGCGAGCCGGGTACGTTCAAGGACCGCGTGTTGCTGTCACGCCATCCCGACATGGTGTTCGAAGGGATGACGATTGGTGCGCTCGCCATCGGTGCCCGGCACGGCATGCTTTATTTACGTGGCGAGTATCGCTACCTGCTGGAGCCATTGCTCGACACGCTGCAACGCCGGCGCGACGCTCATCTGTTGGGAACGTCGATCCAGGGGCAGCCAGGTTTCGATTTCGATATCGAGATTCACGTCGGTGCCGGTGCCTACGTGTGTGGGGAAGAGTCGTCGCTGATCGAGTCGCTGGAAGGCAAGCGCGGTACACCGCGCATCCGGCCGCCATTCCCGGCCGAGCACGGATACCTCGGACAGCCTACAGCGGTCGATAACGTCGAGACGCTGTGCGCCGCAACGCACATCGCATTACGAGGCGGCGCATGGTGGGCGGCTATCGGCACACCGAAGTCCACCGGCACGAGCGTTCATTCCGTGTCGGGAGACTGCGATCGACCGGGCATCTACGAGTATCCGATGGGCACCAGTGTCGATCGGATTCTGGACGATTGCGGCGCGCGCGACACCCAGGCGGTGCAGGTCGGCGGTCCCTCCGGCAAGTGCCTGTCTGCCCTCGAGTTCGGTCGTCGGATCGCGTTCGAAGATGTGCCGACGGCCGGCGCATTCATGGTGTTCAACCGGTCGCGCGACATGTTTGAAGTGGCCCGCAACTACGCGGGCTTTTTTGCTGAAGAGAGTTGCGGATTTTGCACGCCGTGCCGTGTCGGCACCGCGCTGGTCGTCAAGACCATGGACAAGCTCGCCGCTGGGCGGGGCTCACGGCGCGACGTCGATGTGCTCTCCGACATCGACAGCCTGATGCACGGCACGACTCACTGCGGTCTGGGCGGAGCGGCCTGCAATGCATTGCACGACACCATCGTCAAATTCCGTCCTGCCTACGAGCGACGCCTGCAGTCCCTGCGGTTCGAGCCGGCCTTCGATCTCGATGCCGAACTGGCGGACGCGCGCCGCCTGACCGGCAGAGACGATGCGGCGGCGCATCTGGAGCCCCCGTCATGAATGCCCTCGCCAAACCCGCTGCCGCCACCGTAACTTTCTCGCTCGACGGTGAGGAGGTGCCCTTCGAGCCGGGCGAAACGATTCTGCAGGCGGCACGGCGCGCGGGCCGTTACATCCCGCACCTGTGCTGGCATCCGGACTTTCATCCGCAGGGCTCATGCCGTGTGTGCACCGTGAAAGTCAAGGGTCGCCCCGGCTCGGCCTGTACCCTGCAGCCCGCTGCAGGCGAGGTGGTCGAAAGCAACACGGATGAGCTCAATGCCGAGCGCAAGATGCTGTTGCAGATGCTGTTTGTCGAAGGCAATCACTTTTGCCCGTCCTGCGAAAAAAGCGGCAACTGTCTGCTGCAAGCCACGGCCTATGAGATGAACATGGAGGACGTGCTGTTCCAGGAGTTCTATCCACGCCGCCCCATCGACGCGAGCCATGCCGACGTCATGATCGATTTCAACCGCTGCATCCTATGCGAGTTGTGTGTGCGAGCGAGTCATGACATCGACGGCAAGGATGTGTTCGCCATCGCCGGGCATGGCATCGGCACGCACCTGGTGGTCAACAGCATGAGCGGCAAGCTGGCCGATACCGACCTGGCCGTCACCGACCGGGCCGCGAACATCTGCCCGGTGGGTGCGATCCTGCCCAAACGGCGCGGCTTTGTGATCCCGATCGGGGCGCGTCGCTACGACCCGCACACGGCTGCCGATCCCGACACGCAGGAGGCGTCATGAGCACGCTCACGAGCGTCGACGCGACCCATCAGCCGCGCAAGTGGAAGGTGGCGACCGTGTCGCTGGCGGGGTGCTTCGGTTGCCACACGTCCTTCCTCGATATCGACGAGCGCCTGCTGGCGTTGATCGAGCACGTCGAGTTCGACCGCTCGCCGCTGACGGACATCAAGGAAGTCGGCAAATGCGATATCGGTTTGATCGAAGGCGGCGTGTGCAACTCCGAGAACGTGCTGGTGCTGCGTGCGTTTCGCGCCAACTGCAAGACGCTGGTGGCGATGGGCGCTTGCGCGATCAATGGCGGTCTGCCGGCGGAGCGCAACCGCTTCGAGCTGGCTGCCCTGCTTAACGAGGTCTACCACGATCGTGCCGGCTTGAGCGAGGGCAGCGCGATTCCAAACGATCCTGAACTGCCCCTCCTGCTCCGGCAAGTGCGCCCGATTCACGCGGTCGTGCATGTGGACTACTTCCTGCCCGGTTGCCCGCCCTCGGCCGATGCCTTCTGGAGCTTTCTGAACGATCTGATGGCCGGGCGCACGCCGCACCTGACCCACGCACTGATGCATTACGACTGAGCGCCGGAGACTAAACCGCCATGAGCTTTGACCTCGAGACCGCCGCCAACCCTGCAGGCCTGCGCCGAGTGGCTATCGACCCGCTGTCGCGCGTCGAAGGTCACGGCAAGGTGACGATCCTGCTCGACGATCAGCAGCGCGTGCAGCAGGTGCGTTTGCACATCGTCGAATTCCGCGGCTTCGAGAAATTCATCGAAGGCCGGCCTTACTGGGAAGTCCCGGTGATGGTGCAGCGCCTGTGCGGCATTTGCCCAGTGTCGCATCAACTCGCGGCGTGCAAGGCGATGGACCGGGTCG
>JARLJF010000181.1 GCA_031291335.1 Pandoraea sp.
ATCCGTGCAGGTGCATGTGTGCCATAGCCTGGCGCGTCAGATCGAAGTGCTGCACGACCGATTGCTGGCGTGTTTCGACGAGATTCCCGATCTGCGTCCTGACGACGTGTTGATTACGGTGCCGGACCTCGGGCGGGCAGCTCCGCTTATCGACGCCGTGTTTGGTACGGCCACGCCACGCATCCCCTATCTGGTCACGGGCCTGCCGCCAACGCGAACCAATCCCGTCGCCCGTGCCTTTGCCTCGATTCTGGCGTTGCCGCAGCAGCGCGTGGCGGCGTCGAGTCTGGTGGAGTTGGCGCGCACGGAGGCTGTCGCGCAACGTTACGACCTCGGCGGCAACGTACTCGACGCCATTCAGAACTGGTTGCATGCGGCCGGCGCCCGGCGCGGGTGGCGTGGTGATGCCCTGTTGCGGCTCGACGCTCAGCACGCGGCGGCATCGCCGGCCGCCGAGGCGGGTGCTGCGCCCGCGCTGGAGCGGCACACACTGGGCGACGCCATGATGCGGTTGTTCCTCGGTTATGCGCTGCCCGACGAAGCGATGCCGGTGGATGATTGGCTCCCTGTCGGAGGCATCGAAGGCGGGCGTGCCGAACTGCTGGGGCAACTGGCGCGGCTGATCGACGATCTCGACGCGACTGCCGTGGCGTTGCAAACCGAGCGT
The DNA here is from genome assembly GCA_031291335.1 of Pandoraea sp. Lineage (GTDB taxonomy): Bacteria > Pseudomonadota > Gammaproteobacteria > Burkholderiales > Burkholderiaceae > Pandoraea. The sequence continues at coordinate 668 of JARLJF010000181.1, forward strand.
ACGGGCCTCGCGTGGCGCGATCAGTTGCTGGCCATGCTGGAGCAATTCTTTTCCGACGAATCGCGTTTTGCCGACGATGTGGCAGAAGTGCGCATGGCCATCGAGCAGATTGGCGCTGCCATTGCCGACGGCGCGCCGGAAGTGCGAGTGCCCGTCGAAGTAGTGGCGCGTGTGCTGGCCGATGCGCTTGACGATCCGACCCGGGGCGGTGTGCCGTCGGGACGGGTGACGTTCGCGGCGATTCCAAGTTTGCGGCTGTTGCCGTACCGGGTGGTGTGCATGATCGGTATGGATGACGGCGTGTTGCCGGGGCGGGTGCGTGCCGACGAATTCGACCTGATGCGAGCGTTGCCGCAGCGCGGCGATCGCCAGCGGCGTGACGACGAGCGAAATCTCTTTCTCGATTTGATGCTGAGCGCGCAGGATCGCTTTTTGCTGACCTATACGGGGCGAAGCGTACGCGACAACGCGCCGTTGCCGCCATCGACCGCAGTGGACGAACTGCTGGACTTCACCGGGCAGTTTCTTGCGCCGGTCTCTCAGGGATACCACCTCGACGATCAGCGCGAAGCGCGCGAGCGTGTGGTGGTGCTGCATCCTTTGCAGCCGTTTTCTCCCGCTTATTTCGATGGGCATGATGCGTCGCTTTATAGCTACGACGTTTCCAATGGCGAGGCGGCGCAGCAATTGGCCGACCAACTGGCCTCGCCCGCACCCGACGCGCCCGCTGCGCCCTTCGTAGGCGAGCCGTTGCCTGCGGTCGCACAAACCCATCTGACGCTCGACGACCTGCTGCGGTTCTGGCGTCACCCGGGCAGAGCGTGGGCGCGCGACAGACTGGGGCTCTCGCTTGGCGAGATGCTGACGGAGGTGGAGGACGAAGAGCCGTTCGTGCTCGATTGGGCCGGACGCGATGCGCTCGCGGCGCGACTGCTGCCGCGGCTTCTACGTCATGACGGGCGCGATATGTCCACGCACGTCGATGCCATCGAACGTATTGCGAATGTGAGCCACGAACTGCCGGGTGGGGCGACTGGCGCCGTCTGGCGTCGACGGGAGTTGGGCGGGTTGCGTGCGTTGGCCACGCAGGTGCGAGAGGCACAAGCCGAGGGCACGCAGGAGCTTCTCGTGACGCTGCCGTTGAAGCCAGCGCTGCCGCCAGCATGGCGCGAGTCGACGGACGCCGCGTGGCACGGCGACGCCACCCTGTGCGCAGAATGTTTGTTGCAAGGGCGTTTGGCGCCGGTGTCGCGTTACGGACTGGTGATGTATCGATACGGCAGCATGCGTCCGAGCGATCTTCTGGCGGCTTGGCTGGCGCATCTCGCGTTATGTGCCCATCTCCAGCAACCCGAGCATGCCGGGCTGGATGTGGCGGCGAGAACCCTTTGGTACGGCGAAGACGAAACGTTCGCCCTGCGTCCTGTGGAGGATGCCGCAACGCTGCTGGGGCAATGGGTGGCGTTGTACCGGCTGGGGCAGACGCGACCGTTGCCGTTCTTTGCCCGCAGCGCCTGGAAGTTGGCGAGCACTGGCAAGCCCGGCGAGGCCGAGAGTGCGTGGCTGGGTTCGGCGTTCGCACGCGGAGACGCTGACGATCCGTACTCGCGGCTGATCTGGCGGGGTGTGGAAGACCCGCTGGCGTCGCCCTTCGACCTGATCGCCAACACCGTGTTCGGTCCCGTGGTGCAGCACCTTGAAGTCGTGGAGGGCGCATGACTCAGCTCATCGACCTCGACGTCTTCGGTTGCGATCTCGACGGCGTTTGCCTCATCGAAGCGTCGGCCGGCACCGGCAAGACCTGGAACATCTGCGCGCTATACGTAAGGTTGCTGCTGGAAAAGCAGCTCACCGTCGAGCAGATTCTCGTCGTCACCTTCACCAATGCCGCCACGGCCGAGTTGCGTGAGCGCATCCGCGGGCGGCTGGCCGGACTGGTCGCCGCGATGGCGCCGGTCTTCGGGGAGGAGGAAGACGGAGCGCAAGCAGACGCGGAAGACGCATTCCCCGACTTCGATCCTGATGCCAGCGACGACCCGTTGTTCAACGTGATGATCGCGGGGTTGATCGAACGGGGTGAGATGACGCTGAAGGCCATCCGCGAGTGTCTTCAAACGGCGTTGCGCGGCTTCGATCAGGCATCGATTCATACGATTCACGGGTTCTGCCAACGCGCTCTCGCAGAGGTGCCCTTTGCGGCAGGCCTGCCATTCGCCTATGAACTGGTGCCCGACGACAATGGTGTGCGCCACGATCTGGCGGTGGCGTTCTGGCGTCGCGTGGTCGAGCCGCTGGCGGCGCAGGACGATGGATTTGCTGCGTGGCTCGTCGATCGCAAGCGCTCGCCGGGCACGCTCACCGATCAACTGGCGCGCCGGCTGAAGAAGCCGATGTCGGCGTTGCGGTGGCCACCGGCGGTGGAGGGGGATGCACAAACGTCGCCCGACTCGGCATGGCTCGCGACTTATGCGGCGGCCGCCGAGTGCTGGGAGGCCGAGGCCTCGGTGATCGCCGATCTCATGCGCGCCGCGTTGCCGTCGTACAAGAAGAACATCTATCACGAGACGTCGCTCGCCCAAGCGGTATCGGGGTGGCAGCGCTATCTGAGCGCGCGCGACGCTGGCGCGCTATTGAGTCCGAAGGCGGAGTTGCTCACGACGACGCGTTTGGCCAAGGACATCAAGAAAGGCGAGACGCCGCCCGATCACCGGTTCTTCGGCATGGCCGATGTTCTCGTTCGTGCGCGTGCCGATGCCGACGAGCGTTACGCGATGCAATGGCTGCGGATTCTGCGCGAGTGGCTGATCCAGGCACCTGACCAACTGGCGCTTCGCAAGCGTGAGTTGCGCGTGGTGTCGTTCGACGATCTGCTTGGCAATATCGCGCGTGCGCTGACTCAGCATCCCGATCTGGCCGATGCTTTGCGCGCACGCTATCCCTGCGCGCTGATCGACGAGTTCCAGGATACCGACCCGTTGCAGTTCGCCATCTTCAACGCGGTGTACGGGCAACGGGAGGTGGCTGCACCGGATGCCAGCCCGGGGCCGATGTTCATGGTCGGCGATCCAAAACAGGCGATCTACAGCTTTCGGGCCGCCGATCTCCATACCTATCTGGCCGCACGCGAGAACGCGGACGCGGCCTACACGCTCGCCGTCAATCAGCGTTCTACGCCGGCCATCATCGAGGCGGGCAATCGTCTATTTGGTGCCAACGACCGGGCGTTCGTGCTTGAGGGGCTCGAGTATCCGCCGGTACGTCCGGGGGCGCGGCGACGTCCGCCATTGTCGGATGTGCGCGAGGTGGCGGACTTCACCGTCTGGTGGCTGCCGGAAGACGACGAGCCGTTGTCGAAGGACGACGCGCAACACGCCTGCGCGCGAGCCACGGCTGCGGAGGTGGCGCGCTTGCTGGCGGGCGCGTCGCGCGGCGACGTTCGCGTAGGCGAGCGGCCGCTTGCGCCGGGCGACATTGCCGTGATCGTGCAGACGCACCGGCAGGGCGCCTTGATGAAGGCGATGCTCGCGGAACATGCCGTGGGCAGCGTGGAGCTGACGCAGGACTCCGTCTTCGCGAGCGAAGAAGCCGAGACGCTGCTTCGCGTGTTACGCGCCGTGGAGTCGCCCGGCGATGTGCGCGCGTTGCGGGCGGCGCTCGCCACCGAATTGTTCGGGCTCGACGCAACGGCTTTGTATCGCATGCAGACCAGCGAGGCGTCCGACGCGGAAGCGATCGCGTGGATCGAACGGTTGCAACGCTATCGTCAGTTATGGACCGACCGTGGTTTCTCGGCCATGTGGCGCACGCTGATGCGCGAGTTGGGACTGGCGGCGCGTCTCGTGGCACAGTCGGGTGGCGAGCGGCGTCTGACGAACTTCATGCATCTGGCAGAGCTGGCTCAGGCGCGTTGGGCCGAGCAGCCGGGCATGCCCGCGCTGCTGCGCTGGCTGGCGTCGCAGCGCAATGCGAGTGGTGGCGAAGAAGCGCAGTTGCGTCTCGAGTCGGATCAGAACCTTGTGCAGATCGTGACCGTTCACAAGTCGAAGGGGCTCGAATATGGCGTGGTTTTCTGCCCGTTCCTTTGGGATGGGGCGGTGCGCGACGGCGGCAGTCTCGACGGACTCGAGTATCACGATGGGCCCACGGCGGTGATCGACTTTACCGATGCGGCGGGCAAGGGCTCGCCAGCGGCGGCTGCATTGCGTCAGGAGCAGTCGGCGGAGCAGGCGCGATTGCTGTACGTCGCGCTCACGCGTGCGGTTTACCGTTGCTATCTGGCTGCGGGCATCTACGCGTCGCGCCGCAGCGTGAAAGAGGCATGCGGTGGCATGCTGAACTGGCTGGCCGCAGGGCAAGGTATCCCGTTCGACGCATGGACTACCTCGACGGTCGATACCGACGAGCGCGTGGCAACGATCCGGTCGGCATGGAAGGCGCTCGTGGGTGGCCCATTGGCCGTTGTGCCGTTGCCCACAGGCGATGCGCTGGAGGCAGACACGCGTGTGGTTCACGACGCAGCCCCCGAACTGACAACGCGCGCCAGTACGCGCGCTTTGCGCGAAGTCTGGCGCATCGGCAGCTTCTCCGGCCTGTTGGCCGGGATGCACGCGGGGCCACAATTGGGCGGCGGTCAACTTAGCGCGCCGGAGCGTACGCGTCCTGACTACGACGCGCAAGCGAATGCGGGACCGACGTTCGCTTTGCCGCCGGAGGGCGACGACACCTGGCCACCGGTCGACGATATTCTTCGTTTCCCGCGCGGCCCGGCCGCGGGTGAGAGTCTGCACCGTGTGTTTGAGCTGGCCGATTTTCAGTCGCGCGCCCAGTGGCCGCACGCTGTCTCGCGAGCCTTGCGCGAGCGTCCGCCAGGGCGCGGTGCTGAACATAACGACACGTGGCGAGCCATGATGATGAACATGCTCGCCGACACGCTCGCGACACCGCTGCGTCCCGGTCTGCATCTGGCCGACGTGGCGCTGACGGAGCGGCTCACCGAAATGGAGTTCACGTATCCGGCCGATGCCGTGTCGCTCGACGCGTTGCGTGGCTTGCTGCGTCAGTTCGGCTACCCGGATCTGCCGCTCGATGCCACGGTGCTGCGCGGCTACCTCAAAGGCTTCATCGATCTGGTGTTCCGGCACAGTGGTCAGTGGTGGATTCTCGACTGGAAGTCGAACTACCTCGGCACGGCGCCGGAGAACTATGGCGCAGAGGGCTTGCGTGAAGCGATGGCCGAACATGGCTATCACCTTCAGTATTTGCTCTACACCCTGGCGCTACATCGCTATTTGCAACGCCGTATGCCCAACTACGATTACGACCGCGACATGGGCGGCAGCCTCTATCTCTTTGTCCGGGGTGTGCGCCCCGACTGGGCCAGTGCGCATCTGGCCGGCGACGACGTGCCGGGGGTCTTCTTCGACAAGCCGTCGCGCGAGATGGTAGACGCGCTCGACCGACTGTTCGCGGCGGGCGAAACCAGCGAAATCGCGGCATTGGCAGAAGCCTTGGCGCTGGACGGACGCCGTGGCGCTGCGGCTGCCGAAGGGGACGGCGCATGAGCGATACGCGTCACATGGGGGACTCCTCAGGCGCACCGTTGGCCGACAGCGGTGTGATGCGACTGGCGCAAGGGTTCGCACGCCGCATGGCACTGCTCGCGCGCGGGCATGGCGCGGACGATGTGACGTGCCGCTACGTCTGGCGTGCCGCGCTCGCGGTGAGCCTGGCTACGGCCGAAGGTCACGTCTGCGTACCGCTGGATAACCTGCTCGATGTGCAAGCCAGCGGCGAACTGTTTCCGGGCGACGCCCCCGCCTTGTCCGTTTGGCGTGAGGCGTTGTTCGCCAGCGGCTTATGTGCCCCCGCCAGTCTCGCACTGGCGCTGACAGGTGACGCGCAGGCCGACGCCTTTCCGTTGCTGCTGGACGATCAGGACCGGCTTTACTTCGCGCGCTACTACGGCTATGAGGCGCGTCTGGCTGCGGCGCTCGGGCGCAAGTTGTCGTTGACGGCCAGCACGCCTGTGACGTCGGAGGATCGGGCGCGTCTGCGGCGCTACTTTGGCGACGGCGTGCTCGCCTCGCCCGACGGGCAACCCGAACCCAACTGGCAGATGGCGGCAGCAGCACTCGCGCTGCAACGCTCGCTGGTGGTGCTCAGCGGTGGCCCCGGCACCGGCAAGACGACAACCGTCGTCGGCTTGCTCGCCTGCCTGCTCGAGCGTGACGCCAACCTGCGGGTGGCGCTGGCCGCACCGACGGGGAAGGCCGCGCAGCGTATGCAGGAGGCGTTGACTGCACGGCAGGATCTACCGGAAACCGTGCGTCAGGCGCTGCCCGAAGCGGCGGTGACGTTGCATCGGCTGCTTGGCGTCTTGCCCGAATCGGCCGAGCAGGTCGGCCGGCGCTTTCGCCATCATGCGGGCAATCCGCTCCCGTACGATCTGATCGTTGTGGATGAGGCGTCGATGATTGACCTGTCGATGGCCACGCAGTTGCTCGAAGCGGTGCCCGAAGGCGCGCGCCTGATCCTGTTGGGGGACAAGGACCAACTGGCGGCGGTGGAGGCGGGTGCCGTATTCGGCGAGTTGAGCGCACAACGTGTCTTTTCTCCGGACATGCGTCTGCGCCTGTTGTCTGCCCTTGAGTGGCCCACCGACGCGTTGCCACGCTCCGGGCCGCTGGCGCCCGGCGCCAACGGGACTCATGGGGTTGCGGGCGGAAACGCGCGCGTGTCGCGCGGTCTGGAAGATGCCGTCGTGTGGCTGGAGCGCACGTATCGATTTGGAGCGCATTCGGCAATTGGGCGGTTGGCGAGCGCCATCAAAGCGGGCAAGGTCATCGAGGCGCGCAAAGAGTTCACCATCCCCACCACCATGGATAGCGAACGCGATGCGCGCTCTTATGCCGCCGGATCGGCAGGGCTGCACGTGAGAGACGCTGAGCGAGAGGCAGAGGGGGCGGATCGCGTGCTGCTCAGCGAGGATGGCGGCATACAGTTGTCGCTCGCCAATCTCAATGCGCTGGCCGATGGCTATTCCGCCTATCTCGACGCGCTGGCCGAGGCGGTAACGACGATCGGACAACTTGGCGACCCGGGCGCTGCCACCACCGCCGATATTGCGATGGTTGCGCAGCCGGTATTCGCCGCGTTCGGCCAATTTCGCGTGCTATGTGCAACGCGCGGCGGGCGGCGTGGCGTTGAGTTTCTTGGGGCGCAACTGACGGCAGTGCTTGCCCGCCGGGCCGGCGTAGCGCTCGGTGCTGGCGGTGGCGCATGGTTTGCGGGGCGTCCGGTATTGGTGACGCAGAACGAGTACGCGCTGAATCTGTTCAACGGCGACATCGGCATCGCGTTGCCCCTGGGTCCGTCAGGCACGCTGCGTGTAGCGTTTGCGACGCCTGACGGCGGGTATCGTCTCTACTCGCCGGCCAGTCTGCCCGCGCACGAAACGGCATTCGCCATGACGATCCACAAGTCGCAGGGTTCGGAGTTCGAGCGGGTGGCGATGGTGTTGCCGGAGCAGTCGAGCCGGGTGTTGTCGCGCGAGCTGATATACACGGGAGTGACGCGGGCACGTCGTCAGGCATGGCTGTACGCGCCGTGGCAGGTGATCGCGTCGGCCATCGCGCGGCCGACGCAGCGCGATGGGGGATTGACCGACCGATTGAGGGAGGTACTGGCTACGCCGCCGGATTCGACGCCGCCGCGATAGCGGCTTCGGCCACCGAGCCCAGACGCGTGACGAGCAACTGGTCGATCTTGTAGTTGTCGATGTCGACCACTTCGAACTTGTAGCCCGCGGCCTCGGTGGCTTCCGACTTCTTCGGAATGCGCTTGAGCTGATAGATCATGAATCCCGCGATGGTCTCAAACTCGCCTTCGCCGGGAAGTTCGTCGATATCGAGCGCCTTTTTGACGTCTTCCACCGACGTTACGCCGTCGACGAGCCACGAGTGCTCGTCACGCTGCACGATCTGATCTTCGTCGGCGGGGTGAATGACGTCACCCATGAGCGCCCCCACGATGTCGTTGAGCGTCACCACGCCAACGACCATACCGTATTCGTTGATGATGACGGCAAACCCTTCGCGGGTTTCCTTGAAACGTGCCAGCGCTTCGGACAGATTGAGCGTGTCGGGAATCACCAGCAGTTTCTTCGCGTAAAGGCGATCCAGGTTGCGGATCACGCTCGACAGATCTTCGCTGGCAATGCGCTGGAGCAAGTCCTTCGAATCGACATAACCTAGCACGTTATCGATCTCGTCACGGCACACGAGATACTTTGAATGCGGGCTTTCGATCATCTTCTGGCGAATGCTGCGCTCCTCCTCGGCGATGGTGAAGTACACGACATCGTCGCGAAACGTCATGACCGAGCCGACCGTGCGCGACTCCAGTTCGAACACGTTCTCGATCAGGTGGAGTTCTTGCTTACGGACCACACCGGCCTGGGCGCCCGCGCCGACCATGGCCGCGATGTCTTCCGAGGTAATGTTGTCGATGGCATGCGTCGGCAGCTTGAAGATGCGCAGGAAGAAGTTCGCTACGCCATTGAACAGAAAGACGAGCGGGCGCAGTATCTTCAGGCAAAGCAGCATCGGATCGATGATGGCCACGGCAACGCGCTCGGGGTTGACCATCGCGAGGCGCTTGGGAATCAGATCGGCGAACTGGATGAAAGCGATCGTGATGAACAGGAACGAGCCGATGCCGGAGAGTCGCAAGGCCAGCGCCTGGTCGGTAAAGGTGGAAAGCCATCCGAACAGGTAACTGGTCAGGAAGCTCTCGCCGAGCACCCCACCCAGCACCGCGACCGCGTTCACGCCGATCTGCACGACCGTGAAGAAATTGCCGGGCTGCTCCTTGAGGGCGAGCACCTTGACGGCCTGCAGATCGCCCTTTTCCATGAGCACTTGCAGCTTGGTGCGCTTGGCGGCAGTGAGCGAAATTTCGGCGGCGGAAAAGAAGGCGCTTACCAGAACCAGCACCAAGATACTGAAAAGAAAACCGTAACCACTCATGTTGTTATCCCTGTATGTGCGAGAGCGGGTACATTGCCGCGACGCGGGCCGGACCCGTTCGCACGGGGAAGGATCCGGTAGCAGGGAGACATTTCGAAACAAGGCCGGCGGGCCATCATTTTGAGATGCCTTCGGGCTGGCGCGCGGGAGGCGCGTACCCGGTCAGGGGCAAGCAGCGGGCAAAAAGTGCCGTCTGCGCCGTCCGGCGGGGTGCGTCAGCCGCGTCGACTGTACCGCTGTCCGATAGCATGCCATAAGTTCGGGGCGGCCCGACAGCGGTTCCCGCCGGACCGGGCGGTCGGCCGGTGCGCTGTCTACCTCAGGGCGGTACCTTACCCGGGCTGCAAGACACCGCGTACAGAACCGACAATGGGCCTTCCCCCCTTCAGGCATCGTGAATGCCGCTTCGACGCAGTGTCGGGGCCGTGGCAACAGGCCATGTTTCTCTTTCCTGAGGACAGCACGACGATGAACGGCATACAGGCATCCCACTACTCGCCCGTCACGGGCAACCTTGCGGTAACTGCCCCGATCGCACCTGAGTCGACCGCAGGGCTCGCCAACACCGGGGTTGTCCAACTGGCGAGTGTCGCGAATACCCGCGCTGGCGGGCTGGCGCACCCGTGGACGGTTCGCGGTCCGCATGCCGAGGCGGTACCTCAGGTCATGGGCAAGGCATTCGGCAGCGATTTCCTGGGGGTATCGACCGATGGCGATGCCACCGCGCAAACACCCTTTGGCACATTCCTGTCCGACCCTGTCGATGCGGACGGCGTCGACAGCGTCGCTATGCGCCTGGCGCCGTCGGCCGCCGCCCCGAACGGGGTAATACGTGGTGCGCAACCGGTATTGAGCGCGTCCGCCGTGGGGACGCTTCATGTCTGCGCCAGTACGCAATCCGTCAATCAGCGCATGGTTTCGCTGGACGGCCACAATCATCCGGTCTTCATGCCCGACGGTCACGGTGAACGTGCGCAGATTTGCCGCGCCATCGTGTGTGGCTCGCTGCTCGGTACGGACGGGCGCAACGGCACGGTGCCGTTCGATGCTACCCGCGACGACGTGACGGCGATCGTCGCCGACACCGCCCGACGCTGGACGGGCAAGCCGGCGCTGGCGGGCAAGAAGGAATGGTCGAAGGCCTGTGAGGAACTGGAGTCGCCCGCCACGTTCATCGGGAAGATGAACGAGCGTCTGCATCAGGGATCGCGTGTCTTGCCGTCGCGTGGCAGCACCGAATGGATGCTTCGCGTGGGATTCGCCAACGGTTTGCCGATGCATCAGGCCATGGTGCGTGCCGATCTGCCGTCATCCGTCGGTCTGGGGACGGACGAGTGGGTCAAACTCGCGCTCGGCATCGAGCAGGTCGGTGATCGTCACTGGGAGATGCGTCACGCCGAGGTGATGGACGCGGCGGCGCTGCCCGCGTTGAACACGAGGGCCTTTACGGAACTGGCGACGTCGATGTCGGCGCGCCCGCCCCAAATTGCGACGCAGCGGTTGCGCAACCAGCTCACGATGCGGGGCGTGCCGACGGCGCCGGCCGACACGACGACCGATTCGTCGGCGCAGCGGTAATGGCTAAACGGTAAGCGCGTTTGGTACGACAAACGCTGGATCGCCAGCCGTCATCCACAAAAAAACGCGCCCGGTGTGACCCGGGCGCGTTGGCGTTTCGTGCTGACGACTGGCTCGCGCGCGGTGCAAACGACACACCTGACAAACCGCGCGCGTGCGCGTCAGTCACCTCTCGTCACGTGCGACGGTAGATCTCGGCGCCGCTCTTGACGAATTCGACCGCCTTGACTTCCATGCCCTGCTTGAGCGCGGCCTCGTCGGTCAGGCCTTGCTTGGCAGCGTAATCGCGCACGTCCTGCGTAATCTTCATCGAGCAGAAGTGCGGTCCGCACATCGAGCAGAAGTGCGCCACCTTGGCGGAGTCCTTCGGCAGCGTTTCGTCGTGGAACTCGCGCGCCTTGTCCGGATCGAGACCCAGATTGAACTGGTCTTCCCAACGGAATTCGAAGCGTGCCTTCGACAGGGCGTTGTCACGAATCTGCGAGCCGGGATGGCCCTTCGCCAGATCGGCGGCGTGCGCGGCAAGCTTGTACGTGATGATGCCTTCCTTCACGTCGTCCTTGTTCGGCAAGCCAAGGTGTTCCTTCGGCGTGACGTAGCACAGCATGGCGGTGCCGTACCAGCCGATCGTCGCGGCACCGATGCCCGACGTGATGTGGTCGTAGCCGGGGGCGATGTCCGTCGTCAGCGGTCCGAGCGTGTAGAACGGGGCTTCGTCGCAGTACTCAAGCTGGAGATCCATGTTCTCCTTGATGAGCTGCATCGGCACGTGGCCCGGACCTTCGATCATCACCTGCACGTCGTGCTTCCAGGCGATTTGCGTGAGTTCGCCCAGCGTCTTCAGTTCGGAGAGTTGCGCTTCGTCGTTGGCGTCGTAGATCGAGCCGGGACGCAGGCCATCGCCCAGCGAGAACGCGACGTCATACGCCTTCATGATTTCGCAGATCTCTTCGAAGTGCGTGTACAGGAAGCTTTCCTTGTGGTGCGCGAGGCACCACTTGGCCATGATCGAGCCGCCGCGGCTCACGATGCCGGTCATGCGGTTGGCGGTCATCGGCACGTACGCGAGGCGCACGCCGGCGTGAATCGTGAAGTAATCCACGCCTTG
>JARLJF010000028.1 GCA_031291335.1 Pandoraea sp.
GGCAAGTCGATGCTCGCGACGCGGCTTGCCGGACTGCTACCGCCACTGAGCAAAGCGCAAGCCGTGGAGGCCGCCACGCTGGCCAGTCTGAGTTCGCAGGGCTTCGACATGCGGCATTGGGGAAGGCGGCCTTTTCGTGCGCCGCATCACACGGCGTCGTCAGCGGCGCTCGTCGGCGGGGGCAGTGTGCCGCGTCCTGGTGAAATCAGTCTCGCCCATCGCGGTGTACTCTTTCTCGACGAACTGCCCGAATTCCAGCGACGCGTGCTCGAAGTCCTGCGCGAACCGCTGGAGTTGGGCCATGTGACGATCTCGCGTGCGGGCGGTCACGCCACGTTCCCTGCCGCCTTTCAACTCGTGGCCGCCATGAACCCGTGTCCCTGCGGCGATCTGGGACATCCGTCACGAAGCTGCCGTTGTACGAGCGAGGCGGTTGCACGCTATCGCGGCCGTCTCTCAGGCCCACTGCTCGACCGCATCGACCTGCATGTAGAAGTGCCCGCACTCAGTGCGCAGACGTTCGCCGCCCCCGCCAGTGGCGAACGCAGTGAGGTCGTGGCGCTGCGGGTCAGACAGGCGCAGGCGCGTCAGCTTTCGCGGCAGGGGCAGTTGAATTGCGGCCTGTCGGGCCGCGCACTCGAAACGCAATGTGCGCTGCAACCGGACGCTCAGGACGTTCTGCACCGAGCCGTGGCACAGCACCACTGGTCGGCACGCACCTATCACCGCGTGTTACGCGTCGCGCGCACGATTGCCGATCTCGCGGCATGTGAGGCGATTGGCGCCGGCCACGTCGGGGAAGCGGTGCAATACCGCGAAGCCCCGACTTCTTGAAGTCGCCCTCACTCCAACGTGAAGGAGTCGAGAAACTGATCCACTTGTTCCTTCGAGGGGGCTTTGGTGGCCATAACGACCACCTGATAAACGTGGTTACCGCGTCCGACGAAACGAGCCGCAACGTAACGCTCGGTCTTGTCGCTGGCCACGCCTTGTGCGGAGACGGCCAGCCCCGGAATCGCAGGCGCGTCGCCGGCTTGACGCACCATCACCTGCACGGGCGCGGCCGCGGCTTCATTCACGTTGGCGAGCAGGCCATGCTGCAGCTCGGTGAGGACGGTCTGACGCAGCGTTGCGTCATCGCTGGGGAGCGTGACGACGCCGACGGCAAAGAGTGCGGCATCGACCCGTGCGGCCTGCATCTGCATGGGCAACGGTCCCGAGGCGAACTTCACTTCGCGAGCGTCCTGCGTCGGTTTGGCGGGATAGGTCGCCGCATACGCGCCGTCCTTGTCGTGCACCTCACGCCAATCGTAGCGAGGGGAACAGGCGACCAGCACCATCGTCGCAGCGAGCATGACGCAGACACGGACAACGCGATTCATAGACGTAAGGAGGTTAGAGAAAAGGAGGCGCCCATTATCCGTCATGTGTTGCGCCACGAAAAACGGAGCGTCACGGATCCCGGTATCATCGGCGGCATGACACGCGCCCTTGCCCCCATTCCACTCATTGCCCTCGTTGCCCACTTCCCTCGCCAGTGGTTCGCCAGCGTCTGCGAAAAACCGGGGAAGCTCGCGTGCGACTCTTCGCCGGAAGAACGTTCGCGAATCGTCCGCCAACTAGCGACGACGCTCGTCATGATGACGACAACGTTTGCGATGGGCACGGCCACCGCCGCACCGCCCGGCGTCACGGGCGTCACAGGCGTGACGTCGAAACTCGAACTGGCACAGGCGACGGGTGTCACGTATCCGCATGAGGGCACCGTCGCAGCGGCGCCGATCGACAGCAAAACGGCCGCGAAGCAACAAGCCGCCGTGCCGGTGGCAACAGACTTCGCTGCCCACGCGCGCCGCGCGGCCGCACTCGATGCGCCGTTGATCGTGCTGGTGTCGCTGCGCGACTGCGTCTACTGCGGCCCGATCCGTCAGCGCGAACTCGCGCCGCTGGTGCGCAGCGGCAAATATGAAGTGCGCGAGATCGGTATGGACAGCACCGCGCCCGTGCGCGACTTCGACGGTTCGACGACAACTGGGGTTGCCTGGGCACGCGCACATGGCGTCAAGGTATCGCCGACGGTTTTGTTCCTCGATACGAGCGGACGCCCGGTCGCCGACCCATTGATCGGTGCGGGACTGCCCGACTTCTACGGCGCCTATCTCGACGACGCAATCGCCCGTGGGCGCGCGCGTTTGCACGCCGGGAGCGGCACCACGACGCGCTGAGATTCAGAGTAGAATCGACGTCACCCAATGAACCCCACCACCCACACGGCTGTGTCATGAGCGCTACGACCTCCCGCAAGTCTCCCCTGGGCAAGATCCTCGCCGTCGCGATCATCGCCGTCGTGGCGATTGCCGCGTATTTCACGTTCGCGGGTCAGAAGCGCGCGCCCGAGGCGACGTTCACGCTGCTGTCGGGACAGAAAGTCGGCACCGAACAACTCAAGGGCAAGGTCTATCTCGTCAACTTCTGGGCGACGAGCTGCACGACGTGCATGAAGGAAATGCCGACAATGGTGCAGACGTACGAGAAGTACAAAGGCCAGGGTCTGGAATTCGTCGCGGTCGCCATGAGCTACGACCCGCCGATGTATGTGATGAACTACGCGCAGTCGCGTCAACTGCCGTTCAAGGTCGCGATGGATTCCGATGGCAGCGTGGCCAAGCAGTATGGCAACGTGCAGCTCACGCCGACGACCTTCGTCGTGGATCGCGATGGCAAGGTGCTCAAGCAGTACGTGGGCGAGCCGGAATACGCAGAACTCGACAAGCTCATCGAGAAGGCGCTGGCCAAGCAAGCCTGACGCCTCCCTCGCCTGCATTACCGGCATTACCGGCATTACC
>JARLJF010000029.1 GCA_031291335.1 Pandoraea sp.
CGACTTCGCCCGCCGCCGGAATCGCCACAACGTCACGTCCTCGTCGTTCTCGCGAATGCAGATGCAGCGGTGCCGCAACAAGTCGTCCGGGCCCGCCGGGGTACCGTGTTGCTGCAAATACGCGGGACTCGCGCACACCCAACGGTCGTTGGACGCGAGCGGGCGCGCAATCCACGACGAATCCCTGACCGCCCCCACATGAATGACGGCATCGGAGTCGTGCTTGTCGGGCCAAGGTGTCTCGCGCAGATCCAGTTGCAGATGCAACTCGGGATGCAGTTGTGCGAAGCGCGCCAACGCCGGCGCCACGTGATGACGGCCATAGCCGAACGGCGCGGCAATACGCAGCGTGCCGGTCAGGCGCTTGTCCTCACGACGGAACGATTCGGGCAGCGCATCGAGTTGCGCCAGAATCGCCGCTCCTTCACGTGCCAGACGCTCGCCTTCGGCAGTCAGGCTCAACTGGCGCGACGTGCGCGTGGCTAGCGCCAGCCCCAGCGTGGCCTCGAGTTTTCTCAGCCGGGCGGACAACGCCGGCGGCGTCACGTTGAGCATGCGGGCCGCAGCACTGAGCGACGCCGACTGCGCCAGCGCCTCAATCAGACGCAGGTCCTCGATCTGGATCATTAACCTGAGCTTAATGTTTGATGTTGCGTCATTTAACCACGCCGCCCCCTATCCTTCCTACACTGCCTCTTGTGAAGACGGCCCTCGCGCCGTCCCGCCATCTCCCCATCTCGCCAAACCACAACGACAGAGGCTCCATGTCCGACGCATCCCTCACTCACGACGCCACCTGGCCCCGCGCCGTGCTCTTCGACCTGCTGACCGCACTACTCGACTCATGGACCGTATGGAACCGTGCAGCCGGAAGCGAGACTGCCGGGCGCACGTGGCGGGCCGAGTACCTGCGGCGCACCTACGGTTGCGGCGCTTACGTGAGCTACGAACAACTGGTACGCGAGGCTGCGGCACATGTCGGATTGCCGTCGTCGGCGCCCGAAGCCCTCGAAGCCGAATGGCTGACGCTGCCCGTCTGGGACGGCGCCCGCGAACTGCTTCAGGCATTGCGACCGCACTGCAAGCTGGCCGTCGTCACCAACTGTTCGAAGACGCTCGGGCATCAGGCTGCGGCGCTGCTCGGTGTCGACTGGGATGTCGTGGTGACCTCCGAAGAAGCCGGCTTCTACAAACCCGATCCGCGTCCGTACCGTCTGGCGCTCGATCGCCTGGACGTAGCCGCAAGCGACGCGGCGTTTGTCGCAGGCTCCGGCTACGACCTCTTCGGCACGTCGGCCGTGGGGATGCGCACGTTCTGGCACAACCGCGTTGGCCTGTCACGTCCCGAGGGCGCCCCCGCGCCTGACAAGGAAGCGCCTACGCTCGAACCAGCGCTGGTCTGGCTTCGTGACTTCCACAAGACTGCCTGAGCACTGACACCATGACTTCGATACACAACGTTCCGCTCGCCTCGTTGCAGACACTGGAAACGCCGGCCGCCGTGATCGACGTGCCGCGCATGCTGCACAACATTCATCGCATGCAGTCGCGCATGGACGCGCTGGGCGTGCGCTTCCGCCCGCACGTCAAGACCAGCAAATGCGCGGAAGTCGCCCGTGCACAGATCGACGCGGGGGCCACGGGCATCACCGTCTCGACGCTCAAGGAAGCTGCACGCTTCTTCGACGATGGCGTCACGGATATCCTCTACGCGGTCGGGATGGTGGCGAGCAAGCTTCCGGCTGCCCTCGCCTTGCGACGTCGCGGTTGCGACCTGAAGATCGTCACCGACAGCGTGGCCTCGGCGCAGGCCATCGTCGCCTTCGGTGCCGAGTTCGGCGAGACGTTCGATGTGTGGATCGAAATCGACACCGACGGACACCGCTCGGGCATCCGTCCCGATGAAGACGCGCTGCTCGACGTCGCGCGCGTGCTCCACGATGGCGGTGCAACGCTGGGTGGTGTCATGACGCACGCGGGCTCGAGCTACGACTTCGACACACCCGAAGCGCTCGCCGCCATTGCAGAGCAGGAACGCGCCGGCTGCGTGCGCGCCGCCACGCGTCTGCGTGATGCGGGCCTGCCGTGCCCTGTGGTCAGCGTTGGTTCGACCCCCACGGCACTCGCCGCCGCAAATCTCGAAGGCGTGACCGAAGTGCGGGCGGGCGTGTATGTGTTCTTCGATCTCGTCATGCATAACGTGGGAGTCTGTACCACCGACGAACTGGCGCTGAGCGTGCTCACCACCGTGATCGGCCATCAGGCGGACAAGGGCTGGGCGATTGTCGACGCCGGCTGGATGGCCATGAGTCGCGACCGCGGCACGCAGAAGCAAAAACACGATTTCGGCTATGGGCAGGTGTGCCGTGTCGACGGCAGCGTCGTGCCCGGTTACACGCTGAGCGGCGCCAATCAGGAGCACGGCATTCTGTCGCGCGATGGCGAGCCGGACCCCGACATCGTCGCGCGATTCCCCATCGGCACCCTGCTGCGCATCATGCCGAACCACGCCTGTGCGACGGGCGCGCAATTCCCCGAATATCACGCCATCGCCCCGGATCGAGATCCTGCCGTCTGGCCGCGACTGCACGGCTGGTAATTCCCGAGAACTGACACGCGCATCACGGATCGTTATGCCGCCCCGCCGCATAACGATTCCCGATTTGCTTCGTTCACGACGGACCACGTGCCCGCTACGCTGTGACGACGTTGCCCATCGCGGCACACACCGCTGCGCTCGCTCTCCTGCTGTGCCAACGCTTCACGCCGGATCGCCACGCGATGGCGCCGGTCGGTGTGATGCGCGACGCATTCACTCTTCGCCAGCACTGGAGCGCATTCATGAGCGTAGAAATTATCGGGATGATTACCGCAGCGCCGGGGTCCGAGGTCGATCAACCGTCAGGCGCGGCAGTCGATCCGGCCTTCATTACCCGCATGGCCCAGGCCCATGAGACGGCCGGCTTCGATCGCGCGCTGATCGGCTATTTCTCGAACGGTCCCGAAGGCAGCCTTGTGAGCAGTCATGTTGCGGCCGCAACGCAGCGCGTGGGCATTCTGCTGGCCTACCGTCCGGGCGTGATCGCCGCACCGCTCGCCGCCCGACAACTCGCCACACTCGATCAATTCTCGCGCGGACGACTCGCGCTCAACGTCGTCTCCGGCGGCAACGATGCCGACCTGCGCCGCGACGGCGATTTCCTGGAGCACGACGCGCGTTACACCCGCACCGACGAATATCTCGACGCGCTCAAGCGCATCTGGACGGCCGACGGCCCGGTCGACTTCGCGGGCGAGCACTATCGTTTCGAGCAAGCGTCGCCCGCCGTGCCGACGTGGCAGAAACCGCATATTCCGATCTACTTCAGCGGCGCGTCCGAAGCGGCCATCGACGTCGCCGCACGTCACGCCGACACCTACATGCTGTGGGGCGAGCCGCTCGACGCCGTCGAGTCGCTCATCACGCGCGTACGCGCGGCAGCGCGACGCCACGGACGCACACCACGCTTCTCGATCTCTTTCCGTCCGATCGTGGCCGACACCGAAGCTCAGGCATGGGAACGCGCCGACGAGGTGCTGCGACAGGTCAAGGCGACGCGTGCCCGCCTCGGGCTGCAAGCGGAGGCGCCGGAGAATGTCGGCTCGCAGCGACTGCTGGCCGCCGCGCAACGCGGCGACGTGCTCGACGAACGCCTGTGGATGGGCGTGGCCAAGGCCACCGGTGCGCGCTGGAATTCCACGGCGCTCGTGGGTACGCCCGAGCAGGTCGCGCAAGCGCTGGGACGCTACTACGAACTCGGCGTGGACACGTTCCTCATTCGCGGCTTCGATCCGCTGGGCGACACGATTCGCTACGGCGAAACCCTCATTCCCGCCATCCGCAGACATATCGCGGGACTGCGCACGGCCAAGGCGGCCTGAGTCCCGCAACGGCGCGCCTTCTCATCGTCTTCTCAATCGTTTTTTTATTTATAGGTGTCATGATGTTGCTGCGCTGGATTCGTCGCGCCCGTTTTGCCATTCCGGCCCTGTCCCTGTCTGCCTTCACGGCCCTCGGCGTCGTGCCCGCCGGTGCGGCGCATGCGCAAGGTGTCACGCTACGCGTCGGGGATCAGAATTACTACAATGTGCGCGCTTCCATCGAGGCGTCAGGCGCGCTCGAAGGGGCGAACTATCAGGTCGAGTGGAAACACTTCCAGTCAGCCGCGCCGGTCGCCGAAGGCCTTAACGCCGGCGCGCTCGACCTTGGCTTCCTCGGCGACTCCGGCTTCCTGTTCCTCGCGGCGAAAGGCGCACCGGTCAAGCTGATCGCCGTCTCGCGTCAGAACCCCGACACGATCGCGCTGCTGGTACCGAAAGATTCGCCAGTGAAGTCGATTCAGGACCTCAAGGGCAAGAAGGTCGCGTACTGGCCCGGCGCCTGGAGTCAGCAACTGACGCTACGTGCGCTGGAAAAGGCAGGCCTGCCGACGGACTACGTGCAGTTCGTCAAGCTCATGCCGATCGATGCTGCCGTGGCGTTGCCGAACGGCGCCATCGACGCCTTCCCGGTCTGGGAGCCGTACATCTCGCAGCAGGTGGTACACAACGGCGCGCGTCCGATCATTACCGCACGTAATCTGATGCCCGGCCTGAGCAGCGTCGCCGCCTACGCGCCGTCGGTCACGGCGAAACATGCGGCGATCGCCGACTTCCTCGTCCGTCTGCAAAAGGCACGGGCGTGGGTCGAGAGCCATAAGGACGTGTACGCCGATCAGTGGGCGAAGAAAGCCGGGCTCGATCGCGAAGTCGCACGTCACTGGATCGGCCAGGCCGGCATGACCATCGACGCTGTCGACAAACAGGCCATTGCCGACTATCAGGGCACGAGCGATTTCCTGACCCAGACCGGCGCCCTGCCGAGTCGCTTCGACGTGAACTCGATCGTCGATACGTCGTTCACGCAAGTGCTCGACGCGAAGCGCCCGGCAACGCGTCAAAGCGCATCGCGCTAAGGTCGGTATTGTCTATTGCTGCGGCGCAGGAACGATGCCTTCCTGCGCCATCTGGGTGAGATTGCCCCCCATGCGCGGATCTTTGAACGGACCTGCCGCGTGCATCGCATCGAAGCGCACCGGGTCGGGCGACCGAAGGCGATAGAACTCGACCCATCCGCTCGAGGCCTTCGGCGTCGCCGTCTCCTGCACGACACCCGCCTGCGCGTTGAACCACGACGGATCGCGGTAGCCGTCGGCAACGCGCGCGGCCAATCGCTCCAGCGCGCCCTGCCGGTACGTGTACCAGTCCTCGCCGCGCAGCCGGGCCATTTCGGCCATCAGCACCAGCGGCGCCGTGGCGTAATCGTGATAGTGAAGTGCGCGACGCTTGCGCGCCATCTCCATCGGCAAACTGCCATCGGGTTCGATGGCATCGATGCCAGTGCGATAGATGCCTTGCGCAATCTTCAGCAGTCCGTCGTCGCGCGTCGCGACTGCCGTCGCCATGATGCCCACGCCCGTCCAGTAATAGTGGTTGTTGCGCTTGTGCTTCGGGTTGTCCCAATACGCAAGGTTCGCCGTCGACAAACGCCGCAACCACGACTCGATGGAGCCGCGCTGCTGCGGAGTGGCCAGTGCCTGGGTGCGCAGATAGGCCATCGCCACGGCACCGTGGGTCCATTGGCGCATGTAATCGGATTGGTCGTTGTTCACGTGCTCCATACGACCGAGCATGGCGCCACTGCTCGCCCACGCATCGAGCCACGTCAGCGTGCAACGTCCGGCCGCTTCGTCACCGCCCTTGGCGTACGCGTCGGCCGTCTTGGCAACATGTGCGGAGAAATCGTTGAGCGGTTTGACGGCCGCCTCGTTCTGCGCCTGGAGTCGAGGGTCAATCACCGAGCTGGCAGCGTCAGAGTAATACCCCATCGCGCGAATGTCGGCACTGCCGGGCGGCGGCGCGGGGCAATCGTTCTGCGCCGCGAAGGCGTTGATGTGAAACAGCATGGCGACGAACCCTGCAAAGGGGAGTAACCGGAAACTCATCGAATGGCGTTGCATCGTCCTTATCCTTGCGCTGCCTGCGCCAGCATCCATTCGCGGAACTGTTGCAGCGCGGTGCGTTGTTGCAGCCGCTCTCGCGGATAACACAGGTAGTGACCGTGGCACGGCACGTCGACACCGGCATCCACCGGCTCGACGAGACGCCCGGCCGCCACCGCCTCTCGGGCAAGAAACGCCGGCACCAGTCCAACGCCCATGCCCGCCTCTGCCGCTTGCAGCAGCACCGAGTACTGCTCGAAGCGCGGCCCGGGGCGTTGCGCATGCGGCGCCACGTCGTAGCACGCCGCCCATGTGCCCCACACCTCTTCGGCCTGGTTGTGCGCCAGCCTCGGCGCACGGGCAATGTCCTCCACGTCACCCAGCGGATAGTGCGCGAGGAACGACGGCGCACATACCGGCACGAACCGGCGTCCGTCGAGATAGTCGCTCACCACCCCGTCCCAATTGCCGTCGCCATACCGCACAGCAGCGTCCAGCGTGAACGGAAACGCATCGCCGTGCGACAGATGACGACTGAAGCTCAGCGTCACACCCGGCGTTCGGGCCAGAAAATCGGGCAGGCGCGGAATCAGCCATTTGGTCGTGAACGTGGGCACGCTCGCAATGGTCAGCAAATCGCTTTCCCCTCTCGACGTCATCAATTCGAGTGACGCGTTGCCGATCTCGCGCAGCGGTTCGGCCACGCGCTCATGATAGCGGCGACCGGCGTCGGTGAGGGTGAGATTGCGACCCTCGCGCACGAACAGCGGTGTACTCACGAGGGCCTCCAACGCTGCAATCTGGCGGCTCACGGCACTGGGTGTCAGACCCAGTTCACGGGCGGCACGAGAAAAATTCAAGTGTCTCGCGGCACTGGTGAACGCGAGTAATTCAGCGACGTTGGGATAGCAATGGCGCATCGGAGACGTAAGGCGGGCGTGGGTTTGCGTGAGATGGCGATCGCTTGCGCAAATTCGCCAACTATTCCGTTTTCGCACAGAACGATGCCCGATTTGTGTGTTTTCTTCATGACGATGACATGTCTGACCACGACACTTGCGGCCAATGTCGATTCGGCCGTCAGCCTTCCTCGGTAAGGGATTGAGAGACGTCCGGGCGACCCAAACGATTTTGTTACCGTATGCCGTTCAGGTTTCCCAGATGTCCGACGTCCACGCCGACCGCTTCGCTCCAACTGTGCCGCCCCGGCACAGTCCAGCTCCTGCCAATGCAGGTTTGACGGGGCATTCGCCGCAGCGCGCTCGGCAAGGCGCGCTGGTCTGGATCGTGCGGCTCGTTGCCGCCCTCTTCCTGATTTATCTGTGCCTGCCGGTGCTGTTGCTGCTGGTCGGCGCGTTCGGTCAGACGTGGACCAACACCGTGTTGCCGACCGGTATTACCGGTCACTGGTTCAGTGAGCTGGCCGGTGATCCGTCATTTCGTCGCGCGTTCTCCACGAGCCTCATCGTGGCGCTGAGCTGCTGCGTGATGACCGCTGTCGTGGGCCTGCCACTCGCCTACACGCTCCATCATCGCGCCCGCCAGGGACGCGGCGCCATCGCCCGGCTGGTGACGTTGCTGCCGGTCGCTGTCCCTGCGCTGACGCTCGGCTTCGGCTACATCGCGGTGTTCAGCGGCGACACGCTGCCGTGGCTGGGCTCGCTCTGGCTGCTCGTGCTGGCGCACGCCGTACTCACGCTGCCGTACCTCACACAGACACTGCTCGCCGACCTGCGCCATCTCGACATCGCCAGGCTCGAAGATTGCGCGGCCACGCTGGGCGCGTCGCCGTGGCGTCAGTTCCTCACCATCGCCGTGCCGAATCTCACGCACAGCCTGGTGGCCGGGCTGGTGATGGTCGCGGCACTGTCCATCGGCGAGTTCCAGATTTCCAATCTCATCGCGGGTTTCCGCTATCGCAACTATCCGGTGGTGTTGCTGCAGGCGTTCTACGGCGCGACCGGCTTCGCCTGCGCCGCCACCGTCGTGCTGCTGGTGCTCGCGCTCGCCGCGACCGGCATGTCGATCGTTGCCGCTTCCCGCCAGAAGGTCAGTTCATGAGTCTCACTCTCGAAAACGTCAGCTTCCGTTATGCCGGTGCGGCCCAGGGGCTCGACGACGTCAGCCTGCAAGCGCGCCAAGGTGAATTGCTGGCCGTGATGGGCCGCAGCGGCTCGGGCAAGTCGACCGTGCTGCGTCTGGTTGCCGGTCTGCTCGACGGCTATCACGGACGCATTGCCATCGGCGGCGAAGATGTCGGCGGTGTGCCCGTGTGGCGCCGTCACGTCGGCATGGTGTTCCAGCAATACGCGCTGTTCCCGCACCTGAGCGCTCTCGACAATGTGGCGTACGGCCTGCGCATGCGCGGCGTGAAGACTGCCGAGCGTCAGCGCGCGGCTCTCGACATGCTGGCCCGCGTCGGACTGGGCGAATTCGCCGAGCGCCGTCCCACGTCGCTCTCGGGCGGTCAGCAGCAACGCGTAGCCCTCGCTCGGGCACTGGCCGTCTCGCCGCGTGTGCTACTGCTCGACGAGCCGCTCGCCGCACTCGACGCCGGTATTCGTCAACAGTTGCGCGACGAAATTCGCGTGCTGCAACAAGCCAGCGGTGCGACCACACTCATCGTCACGCACGACCGCGACGAGGCGTTGAGTCTGGCCGATCGCGTCGCCGTGATCGACAACGGACGTCTGTTGCAGATCGATACGCCGCAGCGCTTGTACGACGCGCCTGCGTGCGCCACGGTCGCGAGCTTCACCGGTTTATCGACCGTCTTGCCTGCACGCGTGACACGCCCGGGCATGGTCGACGTCGGCTTCGCCGAGTTGCATGTGGACACTGGCGCGTGGCGCCCCGGGTGCGCGGTCTCGCTACTCGTGCGTCCGGAACACATCCAATGCGACCCGCCGGTGGCCACCGTCAACCGTGTAGACGGCCGTCCCGGCGCGGTGCGCTTCTTCGGGGCCACGTGCCGTTTCGATTTCCTGCCCGATGGTGCTGCGACGCCGCTGCTCGGTGAGAGCCGCACGCCGGCCACGCTGGCCATCGCGCTCGACCCCGCACATCTGCGCGTACTGCCGCCAGCGCTGAACTGATGCGCACCCTGCCGAATTCCTTACCTCATGCCCCCGATGGAGCTATGTCGATGATTCACCCCGCTGCTTCCCTGCGTTCGCGCACTGCCCTGCCGTCGCTGGCCACCCTCGCCGTCTCTTTCGCACTGCTCGCCGGCACCGCAGGCTCGGCCTTCGCGCAAACGAGCACCACCGGCACGGCTGCCGCACCGCTCTACGCGGGCGAGGCCGATCTGTACGCCAAGGCCGCTGAAGAAGGTCTGGTGGTGTCGTTCGATACGGGTCCGGAATGGGCCAACTGGAAGGCGCTGTTCGCCGAATTCCGCAAGCGCTACCCGAAGGTCGAGATCACGTACAACGATATCGGCTCGGCCGCGACCGTGGTCGCGCTCGACAAGTCGCGTCGCCGTCCGCAGGCCGACACGGCCTACTACTTCGCAGGCTCGGCACTCGACGCCGTGCAGAAGGATGTCGTCGCGCCGTTCAAGCCCATCAACTTCGACACGCTGCCGAAGGTCTTCCGCGACAACGACGGGCGCTGGTTCACGATCCACTCGCTGAATATCGCGTTCCTCGTGAACACGAAGCTGGTCAAACACGTGCCGCAGTCGTGGGCGGATCTGCTCAAGCCCGAATACAAGAACGCCGTGGTCTATCTGGACCCGCGCTCGACCGGTCAGGGTCAGGTGGCCGTGTTCGCCGCCGCCTATGCCTTCGGTGGCAATGTCGACAATCCGAAGCCCGGTGCCGATTTCTTCGGCAAGCTGCGCGACGCGGGCAACGTGATGCGCGTGGAAGGCACCACACCGTACGCCAAGTTCGTCAAGGGCGAGATTCCGATTCTGATCGGCTACGAAAACGACGGCCTGAAGGCCAAGTACACCGACGGCATGGGCGACGCCGCGCAAGTCGTGATTCCGAAGGAAGCGAGCGTATCGGCGCCGTACGCGATCAGCCTCGTCAAGAACGGCCCGAATCCGGATGCCGCCAAGCTCTGGCTGAACCTCATCATGAGCCCGGTCGGTCAAGCCCTCTTCGCGCAAGGCTACGTGCGCCCGGCCGTGCCCGGCGTGCCGCTCACGGCCGAGATGCGCGCCCGCATGCCGGACGCCCCGCAAGTCCACCCGCTCGACGTCGTCCGTGCTGCTGCGCAAAAGGGTGAAGTCGATCGCCTGTGGTCGGCTGCGGCGCTCGCCAAGTGAGATCTCGCCTCATGACGCCAGTGCGTGCCCATCCTGTCGATCCGGTCACGCCGGTCAAGCCAAACGCCGCCCAACGCGCCAAAGCGGCGCACGCGCCGCGCGGCTGGGTGCGCCGCTTCGGCGGCTTGCCCGCAGCGCTCGTGCTCGCGCTCGGCTTCGGGCTACCGCTCGCCGCGCTGGTCGCCGCCGCGTTCGAGGGCAATGGCGAAGCCTTCGCCGCCATCGCTCTCGACCCGCTGGTGCGCAACGCCTTCGTCAACTCGCTGGCGCTGGCCGTCGGGGCGGGCACGGCGTCGCTGATCGTGGGCGCCTTGATCGCCGTCACGCTGGCCCGTCAGACGCCGCGCCGACGCCGCGTCTGGCTTACCGCAATGGGCGTGCCGCTCGCGTTCTCGGGGCTGGTGATCGCCTACGGTTTCATTCTCGCGTTCGGCCGCTCAGGGTTCGTGACGTTGACACTCGCCTCGCTCGGCGCCGATCCGGTGCGTGTCGGCGCGCTGATCTACACCGCCCCGGGGTTGATCGCGGCTTACGCCTATTACCTGATTCCTCGCGTCGCGCTCATGGTCTATCCGGCGATTGCCAATCTGGATCGCCGGCCGATCGAAGCGGCGCTCACGCTAGGGGCCACGCCGCTTCGCGCAATCGTCGACGTGGCGCTGCGCGAACTGTGGCCGACACTGGCCGCCGCGTGGTGCCTCGTCACCGCCATTGCGATGGGGACCTACGGCACGGCGCTCGCGCTGGCCGGCACCCAGATCAACATCCTGCCGTTGCTCATGTTCCTGAAGATGTCGGACGGGCAAACGGATTTCCCACAGGCCGCCGCGCTGTCGCTCGTCTTGATGGCGGTATGCAGCGGTGTGCTAGCTCTCGGAGAGTGTCTTGTACGGCGTCATCCTCAATGAGTGGTCGGCTGCGGCCCGCCATGCCCTCGATCAACTGGCCGCCCGGCAGGCAGGTACGTCGCGTCATGTGACACCCGTCGGCATGATCGGCCCGCGTGAAGCCTCGCCCGCCCAACTCTACGCGGCGCAATGTATCGGCGAAGCCCTCGCGGCCGCCGGTGTCGCGCTGGTGTGTGGCGGCAAGGGCGGCGTGATGGAGGCAGCGTCGGCGGGTGCCGCGTCGGCCGGCGGCATCGTGATCGGACTGTTGCCCGAGGATCATGCGGCCGATGCCAATCCGCACCTGAGCGTGGCGCTGCCCACGGGGCTCGGCATCACGCGCAACGCCCTCATCGCCCGCGCGTCGGTGTGTCTCGTGGCCATCGGCGGAGGTCTCGGCACGCTCTCGGAAATCGCGCTGGGCCTGCAGTGGCGCAAACCGGTCTTCACCGTCCTCGACGCCCCTGCCGTACCGGGTGCCGAGAACTTCGACGATATCGACGCATTGGTCGTGGCGGTCGCCACCTGGCTGAGCGTCACCGGACTTCCCGGAGGTGATCCCCACCGGTAAGCCACACCGGCAGTCTTCGCATTCCCGACCCACACCGGGGGAACTGCCGGTGCGTTTTCGTGATGTTCCTGTCACATATACTTAGGATTACTAATATTATGAAACGTATTCTTCTCGCTGCACTCGGTCTTGGCGGTATGGCCGGCTATATGGTTCCGGTCCATGCACAAAGTAGCGTGACCCTGTACGGCATCGTCGACGCCGGCGTGGGTTACACGAGCGGTCAGCGCACGGCCAACAGCAAGGGTGGCGTTGGCGCACCGATCAACTACACCAACGGCTCGACCTGGGGCTTTGCGAGCGGTACGTGGTCGGGCGACCGTTGGGGCCTGAAGGGTTCGGAAGACCTCGGCGGCGGCAACTCGGCCATCTTCCAGCTTGAGAACGGCTTTAACATCGGCACCGGTCAAGCCGGCCAGGGCAGCCGCCAGTTCGGCCGTCAGGCATGGGTCGGTCTGCAAAGCGCCACGCTCGGCAGGCTCACGTTCGGCCGTCAGTACGATCCGATCGTCGACTTCGTCGGCCCGATCAGCGCGGGCACGTTCGTGACCGGCATGGGCGCACACCCGGGCGATATCGACAACCAGGATAACCAGGCGCGTGTGAACAACTCGGTGAAATGGGCGAGCCCGGTGTACGGCGGCTTCCAGTTCGGCGCGATCTACGGCTTCGGCGGTCAACCGGGCAGCGTCAAGAACCAGAACACCTGGGGCGTTGGCGGCCAGTACGCCAGTGGCCCGGTCGCGTTCGCCGTGGGCTACCTGCAGGCGACCAACGCCTACGGCACCTCGACGAGTACGTGGAGCGGTTCGTATGACGGCACGTTTGCGTCGTCGATCAACGAAGGCTTCGCCTCGGCCGCCAGCCAGCGCATCTTCTCCGCGGCCGGTTCGTATACGTTCGGCGCCACGCAAGTCGGCATTCAATACGGCAACGTGCACTACACGCCGGGCGCACTGTCGACATTCGCCAGCGGCTTTACGTTCAACTCCATCGGCACGAGCGTGGCCTACCAGTTGACCCCGGCCGTGCGTCTGGCCGCTGCGTACAACTACACGCAAGGCAGCGACGTGAAGGGTTCGGGCGGTCCGAAGTACCACACGTTCAACCTGGCCACTTACTACGCCCTGTCCAAGCGCACGTCGCTGTACGGCCTGGTTGGCTATCAGAAGGCGTCGGGCAGCACGCTCGACACGTTTGGCAACGTGGTCTCGGCCACCGCGTCGGTTGGCGACGTAGGCAACGGTATCTCGTCGGCCACAGCAACGCAGACGATCTTCCGCGTGGGCGTGCGTCAGACGTTCTGATGCATTGATGCGCTGACAGGTAAACGTTGTACCGCCCCACGCCGCCCCACGGCGGGGGGCCCGGTCTCACCTCGGGGACTTCGCGAGAACCGGAACGACACGCAACGTTGTGGACATGGTGTGGCGTTGCATGACGAGCCGGCTCACCCTTTGGCACGCTTTCGCACATCCCTCACACGGTCTGGCCTCAAGCCGTGTCGTGCGCAG
>JARLJF010000182.1 GCA_031291335.1 Pandoraea sp.
ACCTTTCAACAAGTCATCCTGACGTTGCAGGATTACTGGGACAAGCAAGGCTGTGCGTTGCTCCAGCCTTACGACATGGAGGTCGGCGCCGGTACCTCGCACACTGCCACGTTCCTGCGCGCGATCGGCCCAGAGCCGTGGCGCGCCGCCTATGTGCAGCCGTCGCGCCGTCCCAAGGATGGCCGTTACGGTGAAAATCCGAACCGCATGCAGCACTACTACCAATATCAGGTGGTGCTCAAGCCGGCGCCGGAGAACATTCTCGACCTGTATCTGGGGTCGCTGCGCGCGCTCGGTCTCGATCTGACCGAAAACGACGTGCGCTTCGTGGAAGACGACTGGGAAAACCCCACACTCGGCGCCTGGGGTCTGGGCTGGGAAGTGTGGCTCAACGGCATGGAAGTCACGCAGTTCACCTACTTCCAGCAAGTCGGCGGTCTGGATTGCAAGCCGGTGCTGGGCGAAATCACCTACGGGATCGAGCGTCTGGCCATGTACCTGCAGCAGGTCGAGAACGTCTACGACCTCGTGTGGACCGAATGGGAAGAGCAAACGGCTGACGGCCCGGTCAAGCGCCACCTGACCTACGGCGACGTGTTCCATCAGAACGAAGTCGAGCAGTCGACGTACAACTTCGAGCATTCGAACCAGCCGATGTTGTTCGGCTTCTTCGACAACTACGAGAGCGAAGCCAAGCGCCTCATCGAAGCCGAACTGGCGCTGCCCGCCTACGAGATGATTCTCAAGGCGGCACACACCTTCAACCTGCTCGACGCGCGTGGCGCCATCTCGGTGACCGAACGTGCGGCGTATATCGGCCGCATCCGGGCGCTGTCGCGCCTGATCGCACAGGCCTACTACGCTTCGCGCGAGAAGCTCGGCTTCCCGATGCTGAACGCCCCCGCCGCCAAAACCCAAACGCAAGCCGCATGATGAGCACCGCACAACGCACCCTGCTGGTCGAATTGCTGACCGAAGAATTGCCGCCGAAGGCACTGGCGCGTCTGGGCGACGCGTTCGCCGACGGCATTGCCAACGGCCTGCGCACGCGCGGCCTGACCACCGACGCCAGCGTCGTCACGCCTTATGCCACGCCGCGTCGTCTGGCCGTCACGATTTCGAACGTGCTCGAGCGCGCCCCGGACGCGACCATCCGCGCCAAGGTGCTGCCGGTATCCGTCGCGCTCGACGCCAACGGCAACCCGACGCCGCCGCTCGCAAAGAAACTCGCCGCCATGGGCTTTGCCGACCTGCCGGTCGCCAGCCTTGAGCGCGCCGTGGACGGCAAGGCCGAAGCCTTCTTCCACACCTACACCGCTGCGGGCGCTCAACTCGCCGACGCGCTGCAAGCCGCACTCGACGAAACGCTCGGCAAGCTACCGATTCCGAAGGTCATGAGCTACCAGCGCCCGGACGGCGAGACGGTGCAGTTCGTGCGTCCGGTGCATGGCCTCATCGCCCTGCACGGCGACACGCTCGTGCCCGCCACGGCCATCGGCCTCGCCTCGGGCAACAAGACGTTGGGCCACCGCTTCCTGTCGCAGGGTGAAGTGAGCATCGCCAATGCCGACGCTTACGCCGCAACCCTTGAGACGCAGGGCAAGGTGCTGGCCAGCTTCACGGGCCGCCGTGACGCGATCCGCACGCAATTGCTCGCGGCCGCAGGCAGCGACCACGTGGTCATGCCCGACGCGCTGCTCGACGAAGTGACCGCGCTCGTCGAATGGCCCGCGATCTACGCCTGCCATTTCGAGAAGGAATTCCTGGCCGTCCCGCAGGAATGTCTGATTCTCACGATGCAGACGAACCAGAAGTATTTCGCCCTGACCGACAAGCCGCTCGCCGAGGGTGGCCGCCTGACGAACCGCTTCCTGATCGTCTCCAATATCGAGACCGCGCATCCCGAGCAGATCGTGACAGGCAACGAACGTGTGGTGCGGCCGCGCCTCGCAGACGCGAAGTTCTTCTTCGAGCAGGACAAGAAGAAGCCGCTCGCGGATCGTGTGCCGCTGCTCGCGAACGTCGTTTATCACAACAAGCTGGGTTCGCAGTTCGAGCGCACCCAGCGTCTGGTGAAGCTCGCCGGTGCCATTGCTCAGATGGTCGGCCTGGATGAGAACGGTGTGACGCTGGCCGAACGCGGCGCCCTGCTGGCCAAGGCCGACTTGCTGACCGACATGGTCGGCGAATTCCCCGAACTGCAAGGCACGATGGGCACGTACTACGCGCGTCACGACGGCGAAGCCGACGAAGTCGCCCGTGCCTGCTCGGAACACTATCAGCCGCGCTTCGCTGGCGACGCGCTGCCCGCGAGCCACACCGGCACCGTCGTGGCGCTGGCCGACAAGCTCGAGACGCTCGTCGGCATCTGGGGGATCGGCCTGCAACCGACCGGCGAGAAAGATCCGTTCGCGCTGCGTCGCCATGCACTGGGTATCGTGCGCATGCTCATCGAGCGACGTCTGCCGGTCATGCTGTCCGACCTGCTCGACGTGACCTACAAGCAATTTACGTCGGGTGTCGCCGGTGCCGAGTATCTGAGCGACGTCTACCAGTTCGTGCTCGATCGCCTGCGCGGTTATCTGCGTGAGCGCGGCTACGGCGCCAACGAGATCGAAGCGGTGCTGGTGTCACCGTCGATCTATCTGGATCTGAGCGATCTTATCGAGCGTCTGGACGCCGTGCGTGCCTTCTCGACACTGCCGCAAGCCGAGGCGCTCGCCGCCGCGAACAAGCGGATCGGTAACATTCTGAAGAAGACCGCACCGCCGCCCGATGGCGTGATCGTGCCGTCGCTGCTGGTGGAACCGGCCGAGAAGTCGCTCGCCGCCGCGCTCGAGAAAGTTGCCCCTGTCGTTCAGCAGAAGTTCGAAGCACGCGAGTACGCGCAGGCACTCTCGGTGCTGGCCGAACTGCGCGATGCGGTCGACGCGTTCTTCAACGACGTGATGGTGATGGCCGACGACGAGGCACTGCGCAACAATCGCCTCGCGCTGCTCTGGCACCTGCACGTGCAGATGAACCGCGTGGCCGATCTCTCGAAGCTCGCCGCCTGATCGCGGCTTAATGTCCCGGAAGCCCGCCCGCCATGGATTCGCGTAAAGACCGTACCCCCGGCCCCGCCGCCCGAAAACTCGTGATTCTCGACCGCGACGGCGTGATCAACGCCGACTCGGACCAGTTCATCAAGTCGAAGGATGAGTGGGTACCGTTGCCCGGCAGTCTCGAAGCGATCGGCCGCCTGAATCAGGCCGGCTATCGCGTCGTCGTGGCCACGAACCAGTCGGGTGTCGGGCGCGGGCTGTTCGACATGGCAACACTCGGCGCCATGCACGCGAAGATGTCGAAGCTGGCGGCTGCCGCGGGCGGACGTATCGATGCGGTGTTCTTCTGCCCGCACACCGCATCGGAAGCTTGCGACTGCCGCAAGCCGAAGCCCGGCATGTTTCAGGAAATCGCGCGACGCTACGAAACCGACCTGACCGGCGTGCCGGCCGTGGGCGACTCGCTGCGCGATTTGCAGGCCGCCGCCGCCGTCGGTGCCAAACCTCATCTCGTTCTCACCGGCAAGGGCAAGAAAACGCTCGCTGCGGGCGATCTGCCCGAAGGCACGTGCGTCCATGACAGCCTGCAAGCCTTCGTGAACGACCTGCTTGCCGAAGAGGACGCCAGGAGCGCGTGAGCGGCACCTGCCACGCCACACACTGCGCGCCGTACACCGCATGAATCAGGACGCGCATCAAAACGCGTAGGACAATCGCTCCGGCACCCCACCCCAGGCCCACAAGACCCGATGCTGCAACTTCGTTCGATACTCTTCTTCATCTTCCTGATTGTCTGGACGATTCCGTACGCCATCGCGTGCATCCTGTCGTTCCCGATCCTCTCGCGCGTGAAGCGTTACTGGTTCGCGGCCGGCTGGTGCAAGGTCGTGATTCGCGTGGGCAGCCTGCTGTGCGGCATGCGTTATCGCGTGATCGGCTGGGAGAACCTGCCGGACCGCCCCGCCATTCTTCTGTCGAAGCATCAGTCGGCCTGGGAGACCGTCGCACTGCCGGCGCTCATGCCGCGTCCGCTGTGCTTCGTGTTCAAGCGCGAACTGCTCTACGTGCCGTTCTTCGGCTGGGCGCTGGGTCTGCTCAGCATGATTCACATCAATCGCAGCAAGGGCACCGACGCCTTTCAGTCGGTCGTGGCGCAAGGCCGCGAGCGTCTGGCCGAGGGATCGTGGATCATCATGTTCCCGGAAGGCACGCGCACGAAGACCGGCTCGCGCAACAAGTACAAGTCGGGCGGCGCCCGGCTGGCGGCCACCACCGGCGCGCCTGTCGTGCCCATCGCGCACAACGCCGGACGTGTCTGGCCGCGCAACTCGTTCAAGAAATACCCCGGGGAAGTGATCGTATCGATCGGGCCGCTCATTGAAACGGAGGGCCGTACGGCCGAAGCCGTCAATGCCGATGTGGCCGAATGGATCGAACGCGAGATGATACGCATCGACCCGGACGCCTATACGTCGAAGCCGAGGACGAACGTGTCCGGCTCGTCCAACTCGGACGATAGGCCCGACGCCTCACCACGGACCTGACCCGCACTCCGAGACTGTCTCATGTCGAAAGTCCAACCCGCTACCCGCGACACCCGCTCGCGGCATGAGACGCCGGCTCCCCAGATGGAACTTGATCTGTTCGGCAACCCCGCAGCGGAAGCCAATGGCGTGGCCACCGACGCGCCCGGCCCGTCTGCCGCGCTGAGTCCCTCGGCGAGCGACACGAACACGCTGCAGGCGCCCCCTTCGGGCAGCACCGGCCCGCGTCGCACGCCCGCCAACGGCGAGCGTGTGATCATGCTGGACGGCCATGCGATCTACTACCGGTTCAAACGCTCCTCGCGCCGCACCATCGGCTTCATGATCGACGAGTCGGGACTGGCCGTGACCGCCCCGCGCTGGGTCACGCTCGTCGATGTCGAAGCGGCCATCGTCGAGAAGAAACGCTGGATCTTCAACAAGATCACCGAGTTTCGCGAACGCGCCGCGCGTCGCGTGATTCCGCGCGTGACCTGGGCCGACGGCGCCACGCTGCCGTACCTCGGACACACGCTGACGATACGCCTGGGCGGGCGCACAGGCGCTGCGCAATACGACATCCATACCCACACGCTGTGGCTCGATCTGCCGCCACAGGCCGCACCGGAGCAGATGCGTGATCGCGTGCAAGGCTGGCTTCAGCAGGAAGCCCGCAAGCTCTTCACGACACGGCTGGAGGTCTACGGCGAACGGCTTGGCGTGCGCTATACGGCATTGGGGCTGTCATCGGCATCGACCCGCTGGGGCAGTTGTGGTGCCGACGGGCGCATTCGCCTGAACTGGCGGCTGATCCACTTCCCGCTCGGGGTGATCGATTACGTGGTGGCGCACGAACTGGCGCATCTGAAGGAAATGAACCACGGGCCTCGCTTCTGGCAAACCGTGGCGTCGATCTTTCCGGAATTCGAAGTCGCACGCGATACGCTCAAGTCACATGCGCCGGAGTGGCTGCCCGAATTCTGACGGGATAGCGCCCTCGATTATCAGATTTTTTCAACGCTACATGAACGCGGTTCATTTTCATGGACGCGGGTACAATCGAGGTCTCGTTGTCCCCACACGTTAAAAACACCATGCGAATGCTCCACACCATGCTGCGCGTCGGCGACCTGCAGCGCTCGATCGACTTCTACACGCGCGTGCTCGGCATGCAACTCCTGCGCCAGAGCGAGAACCCCGAGTACAAATACACGCTGGCCTTCGTCGGCTACGGCGCCGAGTCGGAGAACACCGTTCTCGAGCTGACCTATAACTGGGGCGTGGAAAAGTACGAAATCGGCACCGCGTTCGGCCATCTGGCCGTCGAAGTCGATGACGCGTACCAAGCCTGCGACACGATTCGCGCGGCCGGCGGCAAGGTCAGCCGTGAAGCCGGTCCGGTCAAGGGCGGCACCACCGTCATCGCCTTCGTGGAAGATCCGGACGGCTACAAGATCGAACTGATCCAGAAGCACTCGTCCAAGGGCGGTCTGTAAGACCTGTCTGCCCCGGCGTCATGAGGTGACGGTCGCCTGTCGGTTTGCGGCGGCCGCCTCGTCGATGACACGACGCCGCGCCGGTTCCACTCTCGCGAACCGGCACGACGCTTCAAAACTCCACCATCGCGAAGTCCTCCTTGCCCACGTCGCACAACGGGCAACGCCAGTCTTCCGGCACGTCTTCCCAGCGGGTTCCCGGCGCAATGCCGTCCTCGGGATAGCCTTGCGCCTCGTCGTAAATCCAGCCGCAAATCACGCACACCCATTGCCGGGACGCCACGACTGTCTCATCGGACGATGTCGATGCGACGCCATCGCTCTGAGCCCCTTTCCCCGCCTGTGCCTTCTGCTGCGAGCCGGGGTCGAGCAACGTGAACACCAGCGGTGACTCGGTGCCCGAGGCGTCGTGCGCCGGCCGGCTCAGATGCGATTGCAGGGCCGAAAGCAACGCTTGCGCTTCGTCACGGGTGAGATCGATCCAGTACGGATCGCCAGCCCCGTCATTGAGTCGCGACGGGGAGAACTGAAGTTCGACGGCTGAGCCTTTCTTGTACATACGAGTGACTGCGGTGAATGACGGCGGGGGCGAGGCCAAGGGTAACGGCCCGCGCGAAGCATTGTATCGGTGCGCTCGCGCGCAATAAACCCTTGAAATGGGGAGACATTGTGCCGAACGACGAAACAATGACAACCAAAGTACCCATGCTGCCTGCACCAGATTGAGGCCTGTGACAGCGGGATCGGAGACAATGGGCGGCACTGCGCACGGCATTCACGATGCGTCGCCATCCTAACCAATTCCATGAAAACCACTCCGCGTCCGATCGATGCCACCGCGCTCGCCATCATGCTGGTCTTGTGCGCGATATGGGGCGGCCAGCAAGTTGCCGTCAAACTGGCTGTGCCCGTCGTCCCCGCCGTACTGCAAGCGGGTTTGCGTTCCGTGATCGCGACGGTACTCGTGGGTGCCTGGATGCTGTGGCGACGTCAGAGGCTGATGACAGGCGACGGCACCCTGCCGGCGGGCATTCTCGCTGGCGTGCTCTTTTCGCTGGAATTCCTCTGCATCTTCGTCGGCCTGACGCACACGACCGCGTCGCGCATGGCCGTCTTCGTGTACTCGGCGCCATGCTTCACGGCCATCGGCCTGCACTGGACGGTACCTAGCGAGCGTCTGCGGCCGATGCAATGGCTCGGCATGGCCATCGCCTTCTGCGGCATCGTGGTGGCGTTCTCCGATGGTAGCGGCGCGGACCTTGCGACGACATGGCCCGGCGACCTGCTCGGCATTCTTGCGGGGCTGTTCTGGGGATTGACGACGGTGGTCGTGCGGGCGTCGCGTCTGGCGACGGCACCGCCGTCGAAGACATTGCTCTATCAGCTCGCCGTCTCGGCGGTACTGCTGTGCGCGCTGGCACTGGTGACGGGGAACGTGCACATCGCCCCGATGACGAGCACGACATGGATCAGTCTCGTCTACCAGTCCATCGGCGTGGCCTTTGCGAGCTATCTGATCTGGTTCTGGATGCTCACGCACTACAGCGCCGCCCGCCTCGCGTCGTTCTCGTTCCTGAGCCCGCTCTTTGGCGTGACATTCGGCGTGCTGATTCTCGGCGAATCGGTCGGCTGGCGCTTTGGCTGCGCCGTCGTGCTCGTGTTCGCGGGGATCAGCCTTGTGAACCGGCGCCGCTGATCGCGCGCGACAGGCTCACGTATTCGTCGACAGGCACATCCTCGGCGCGCCGGGTGAGGTCGAAGCCGAGTGCGTCGAAATCGACACGATCGCGATAGCTGTGCAGCGTGTTGCGCAGCATCTTGCGGCGCTGCGAGAACGCTTGCGCGACCACGGCTTCGAACACCTCCAGATCGACTTCCGGCAGATCGGCCACCGCGCGCGGAATCATGCGCACCACCGCCGAATCGACCTTCGGCGGCGGATTGAATGCCTCCGGCGGCACGTCGAGCACCTTGTCCATCCAGTAGCGGTACTGGAGCATGACGGAGAGTCGGCTGTAGTCGCTCGACCCGGCTGGCGCCACCATGCGCTCGACCACTTCGTTCTGCAGCATGAAGTGCTGATCGCGCACGAGTGTCGCGTAGCGCATCAGGTGGAAGAGCAGCGGGCTGGAGATGTTGTACGGCAGGTTGCCGACGATGCGCAGCGGCGCTTCGTCGCAGCGATCTTCCGAGACGAGCGCCCCGAAGTCGAAGTCGAGCGCATCGCCCGCATGCACGCTCACGCGCTCGCCGAACTTGCGCGCGAGGCGACCGACCAGATCGCGGTCGAGTTCGACGACATGCAGATGCGTGAGCCACTCGGTGAGCGGCGTCGTCAACGCGCCCAGTCCCGGCCCGATCTCGACCATCAGGTCGTCGGCACGCGGCGAGATGGCACCCACGATCGCGTCGATCACGCCCATATCGACGAGAAAATTCTGACCAAAACGTTTGCGCGCCACGTGGCCCTGTTGGACGCCCGTGCGCTTCGATGCGCTACTCATGTGAAATTCCTTATGAACGCGGTTGTGCAGCGTCCGGACCGGCGGTCGTGCCAGCCGTCAATTGTGCGTGTGCTGCGGCGTTGGCCGCCATGACGGCGGCCGTGCGCAAGGCTTCGAGCAGACTACCGCTCTCGGCTTGCCCCGTGCCCGCGAGATCGAGCGCCGTGCCGTGATCGACCGACGTGCGAATGATCGGCAAGCCGAGGGTGATGTTCACACCCGCGCCGAAACTCGCGTACTTGAGCACCGGCAGCCCCTGATCGTGGTACATCGCGAGGACCGCGTCGGCCCCTTCGAGATGTCGCGGCTGGAACAGGGTGTCGGCAGGATACGGGCCGCGGGCGTCGATGCCAGCAGCGCGCGCATCGTCAAGCGCAGGGGTAATGACGTCGATCTCTTCCCGGCCGAGATATCCCGACTCGCCCGCGTGCGGGTTGAGCCCGGTCACGAGAATGCGCGGACGCTTCACGCCGAAATGCCGCATCAGATCCTGATTGAGGATGACGAGCGTTTGCAGCAGATCGTCGCGACGAATCGCGCCGGGGACCTGCGCGAGCGGCAGGTGTGTCGTTGCCAGCGCCACGCGTAACCCGCCACCGGCAAGCATCATGACGACGCGCGGCGTGCCGGTGCGCTCGGCAAGGTATTCGGTGTGACCGGTAAAAGCCACGCCACAATCGTTGATCGTGCTCTTTTGCAGCGGTGCCGTGACGATGGCGTCGTAGGTGCCCGCCAGCGCCCCATCGATGGCGTCGTCAAGCAAGGCCAGCACGTAACGACCATTGGCGGCATCGAGTTGCCCCGCCTGCGCCGACACGGCGAGCGCGTGGTGCACGACGCGCACACGAGCGCTCGCGAGCAGCGCCTGCCAGGCGTCGCCCAGCCCCACGGCCTGTGCGCGCGCGGCGAGCAACGAGGCATCGCCGAGCACAGCGAACTGGCAACGGGAGAGAGAGGCTTCAGCGGGAACGTTGGCAGTCCCTTGCGCGGTGGTCAGGCACTTCACGAGCGCCTGCACCGTCAACTCCGGCCCGACGCCCGCCGGTTCACCCGTGGTGATGGCGAGAACGAAGGACCGGTCGGGAGTCATGCCTGAAAAGGGAGGGAGGTAGTGAAACGTCTCATGCGGCGCTTACTGCTGCGCGCCGCTCAGACGATAGTCGACGTAAGCGCTGTCGCGCAGTTGCTGCAACCAATCGCGGTACTGCTGATCAGCCTTGCGGCCACGCAGTTCCTGCATCGCGAGATTGCGCTCCTGATCGCCGGAGACTTGCGACTCGCGGTGACCCAATACCTGAATCAGGTGGTAGCCGTACTCCGAGCGCACCGGATCGCTGATCTGGCCGTCCTTGAGTTCGGACATGGCACGCTCGAACGCCGGCACCGTCTCGCCCGGCGAAATCCAGCCGAGATCGCCGCCTTGCGACGCCGAGCCGTCCACCGAGATCTGGCGCGCGAAGTCGGCGAAGTCGCCCTTGCCCGCTTCGATCTGTGCCTTGATGTCGAGCAGCTTCTGACGTGCCTGCGCTTCCGACACGCCATCGCCCACCCGGATCAGGATGTGACGCGCATGGATCTGCGGCACAGTCATGCCCTGATCGCCACCCTGCTTGCGGGTCTCGACCAGTTTCACGACGTGGAAACCGTTGTTGCTGCGAAGCACCTGCGGCACAAGCGTGCCCGGTTGCAGCTTCTGTACCTGATTCAGGTACAGATCGGGAATGCGTTCGGGAATGCGGAAGCCCATGTCACCACCGTTGGCGGCATCCGAAGCGTCCGAATACTGCTTCGCCAGCGCTGCGAAGTCACCCCCGGCTTTCGCCTTGTCCAGGGCTTCGTTGGCCTTCTGTTGCGCGGCATTGACCTGATCGGGCGTAGCGCCATCCGGCAGCTTCACGAGAATTTCGCTCAGGCGGTATTCGGTCTCGGAGGGCGTTGCCGTCGCGCCGCGCTGGGCGGCGAGGAACGTGTTGATTTCCGAATCGCTGACCTGGACCTGGCTGTCGACTTCGCGATCGCGCAGACGCGCCAGAATGATCTGTTCGCGCACCTCCTTGCGGAAAGCGTCCCAGGGCACACCGGCTTGCGACAGGCGCGCCTTGTACTGATCGACGCTCAGACGGTTGTCGGCGGCAATGCGCTGCAGCGCCTGCTCGACGTCGGCGTCTTTCACGACGATGCCGTCTTCCTTTGCACGCTGGAGCTGCACCTGCGTGACGATCATCTGCTCGAGCACTTGACGCTGCAGCATGTCGGCGTCCGGAATCGGACGCTTGGCGAGCGTGAGCTGGTGCTTGGCCTCCTCGATACGCGTGTCGAGTTCCTTGCGCGTGATCACGCTGTCGTTGACCACCGCGACGATGGAATCGACCGAGCGCGTGGACGACGCAGGCACACCGGCGACTTTGGCACTGACCGGCGCCGGCTGCGCCACCGCCACCCCAGCGGCAAGACACAGACCCGCCAGCAGCGAGGCACGCTTCACAAACATGTCATTCATAGTTGCTGAATCGAGAAGGAATCTGGTTCGTCGGCGGCGGCTGATAGCCCGGTATCCCGACCTTGAAGGCTTCTGTTGCGGCGTTACTGGACTTGGTCAAGCCCTTCAACTCCAACTGCGCGAAGATGCGCGACGTCGTTGTGGTGGCATTGGTCGCGTAACGCTGGAGCCCCACCCGGAAGGCCCAGCAGTCGGCATCATACTCGAAACCCGCCAGGGCATCGATGAACGTCTTGTCCGTAATGCTGTAGTTCAGACGCCCAACAATCCCGAGACGCGGTGTGATCGGCCACTGGCCGGAAAGTTCGATCTGGTTGATCGGCGTGACCGTCAATGCGTTTTGTCCCACGACTGGTGGGGGATTGCGCAGGTAGCGGTAGTACAGGTTGAACACCCGTCGCTCACCCGGACGCCACGTAATGCCCGCGTCCGACCGGTTGAACTGCGACGTGCTCGGGCTGTATTGCACGTCGGTGCTGAACGTGATGTTGTTATACAGCAGCGCCGAACCGCCCACCAGGAAGTCGGACACCCCGGCGTTTTCCGGTGTGCCGCCCGGCATCGTCACGCGCGACTGCTGGATGTTGTAGCGCTGCGCATACCAGACGCGGCCGCGCTCAATCCCCGATTCCGCGTCGATGAGGCGCGACGTCAGCGCCATCGTGACGCGGTTGGCATCCTGAATCCGGTCCTCGCCGATGAACGAGTTCTCGCTGAAGATTTCCGCGAGGTTGAAGTCGGCCGTCGCACTATCGAAAATCGGGATCGAACTTTGATCCCGGTAGGGCGTGTAGACGTAGAACAAACGCGGCTCCAACGTCTGCCGCATTGCCGAGCCGAACAAGTTCACCGGGCGCTCGAACGTCAGTCCGGCATCGAGACTGACCGTCGGGACCGTTCGCGTAATCGACGACTGCATCGTCGAGCCGTTCGGGTAATTGACGTTGTACGAAGCCGCATTGAAGATGACCTTCGGCACGACGAAGTAGCCCGGCGTCAGAATCGGGTAACTCAGCGTCGGCTGCGCGTAAAGTCGCTCGCCATTCGGCTGCCCCGTCCACGATGCGATCTGGAACCGGTTGTACCGGATCGGCATCGTGAAATCGAAACCGTGGAAATCCGTCTTGTTGTACGTCGCCGACAGTTCCGGCACCGATTCGTACTGCGGCGTACTCGGCGCCAGCGTCTGATACTTCAACACCCGGGCGAGGAACGACCAGTCACCGTAACTCCACGTCAACCCGGCTTCACGGTTGTACACGCGTTGCACGCCAGTCTGGAAATTGGTGCCCGCACCGAAATCGTCCGGATAGGTGTCGTCCGAAACCTTCGTAAAGTTGACGTAAGCGTTCACGCCATAGCCGAGCGACTGGCTATGCTGCCATGTGAACGTATATCGGGCGTCGCCCGTTACGCGATCCTTCGGCAAATACTCGAGATGGAACAACCCGGAATAGGTCGGTTCGAGGTAGCGAAAGTCCCCCATGAGCATCACGCCGCGCTTGGTCATGAAGCGCGGTGTCAGCGTCAGATCGCGGTTCGGCGCGATATTGAAGTAATACGGCGTTGCCAGCTCGAAACCCGTGGCGGTCGACTGCGTGAACGTCGGCGCCAGGAAGCCCGAACGACGTTCGTTCGACGTCGGGAACGACAGGTACGGGCTAGCGAAAATCGGCACGCCCTGAAAGAACAGAATGCCGTTGTGCGCTACGCCTTCCTGCTGCTCCTGATCGAACTCGAACTCGGACGCCTTGATGTACCACGCCGGCGTCTTGCCGTCGTCCGTGCAAGCGCACCCCGAATACGTGCCTCGCTGCATCGTTATGACGTTGTTCGCCTCGATGTCCGCCCGCTCTGATTTGCCGCCACCGCCCGTCACGAGCCGGTAAGTCGGCGTAAGCATGTAACCGTCGCCCGCGCCGGTATACATATGCGCCTCGGGGCCGACGAACAGGTTACCGCCCTGCGACAGATGCGCATTGCCGCGCGCCACGACTTCATCCGAGTCCTGGTCGTACGTCAGGCGATCGCCCTTCACGTACTGGCGATACTTGCGCGCCTCGGCGTCGCCATCGACCGTGGCATCCACGTTGGTGCGGCCGGTGAGGTGCATGCCGCGCACGTACATCGGCACGTCTTCACCCGCACCCAACGGGTTGTCGATGAGCGCCGGCACCGTGCGCAGCACGAGTCCGTCGCTTTTGGCGATATCGGGAGGGGGGGCTTCCTGCGCACCGGCGAGCGAACACCACACCCCCGGAAGGGAGAGCAGGAGTGCCAGTGGCTTGCGCCGCGTGCGCAACAGGCGCCGCAGCGAAGAAACATCATTCGTATGGACTTGTTTATCCGGCATGTACGCAAACAGCGTGACAATCGTGGCGCCGCTTGCGGGCAGCCAATCCCGTATGTCTGCACGGCTTTGCCGGGACATTCGGGACGGTCGATCGAGGTCGAGAAACAGGGCGTCGGGAAAACATGATCGGGTATTATATGGCAAGACGTTTACCGCCCCCATCATGACAGCACACCCCACTGCCGCCGCGAGTGTTTCGAACGCTTCCCACTCGCTCTCCGACGCCACCGATTCCCGCCTGCAAGCCCTCAGCGACTGGCTCACCAGTGTGGCCGAACCGTTCGCGCTCGACATGACGCAATGGGCCCCCGCATCGGCAGACGCAAGCTTCCGTCGCTACTTCCGCATCGGCAGCCACGATCCCGCCCATCCGAGCCTGATCGTGATGGACGCACCGCCGCCGCAGGAGGATTGCCGCCCGTTCGTGCACGTCGCTCAGTTGCTCGACGAAGCGGGTCTGCAAGCGCCGAAGGTGCTGGCCGAGGATCTGGCGCAGGGTTTCCTGCTGCTCACGGACCTTGGACGCGAGACGTATCTCGACGTGATCAATGAGGGAAACGCCCGCCCGCTCATGCGTGCCGCCCTCGATGCCTTGATCGTCTGGCAGAAAAGCTCCCGGCCCGAAGTGCTCCCCGCCTACGATACGGCGCTGCTCCAGCGTGAACTCGATCTGTTCCCGGACTGGTATGTCGGCAAGCATCTGAACGTGACGCTGAGTGCGGACCAGCGGGCCACTCTCGACCGCATCAATCAGTTGCTCATCGACAGTGCGCTCGCGCAACCGAAGGTGTTCGTGCATCGCGATTACATGCCTCGCAACCTGATGCCGGGCCTGCCGGGCACCACAGGCCCGGGCATTCTCGACTTTCAGGACGCCGTCTACGGTCCGCTCACCTACGACGTCATCTCGCTCATGCGCGACGCGTTCCGTAGCTGGGACGAAGAAAGCCAGCTCGACTGGCTGGCGTATTACTGGGAACGTGCGCGCAAGGCCGGCCTGCCGGTCGACGCCGACTTCGGTGAGTTCTATCGTCAGGCGGAATGGATGGGCCTGCAACGTCACCTGAAGGTGCTGGGCATTTTCGCGCGCATCAATTACCGGGACGGCAAGCCGCGCTATCTGGCCGACACGCCGCGTTTCCTCGAATACGCCCGCAAGGTCGCCGACCGTTATGCGCCATTGCGCCCGCTGGCCAAGCTGCTCGACGAGTTGACCGGCCAGCAGGCCGACGTCGGCTACACGTTCTGAGGCGCGCCGCATGACCGCCATGAAGGCGATGATCTTCGCTGCCGGACGCGGCGAGCGCATGCGTCCCCTCACCGATGTCACCCCCAAACCGCTGCTGAGCGTCGGCGGCAAGCCGATCATCGTCTGGCAGATCGAAGCGCTCGCGCGGGCAGGCTTCACGGAGATCGTCATCAATCACGCCTGGCTGGGCGCGCAGATCGAAGCCACCCTTGGCGACGGAAGTGCGCTCGGCGTTCGTCTCGCTTACTCGGCCGAAGCCGAGGCGCTTGAGACAGCGGGCGGGATTGTCAAAGCGCGCGCGTTGCTCGAAGGCGCCGGGAATGTGTTTCTGGCCGTTTCGGGCGACGTTTTCACCGCATTCGATTACGCGTCGCTACGTCCGCATGCCGCGCGCATGGCTACGCAGCCCGAGCCCGGCATGCATCTCGTGATGGTGCCGAATCCACCGTTTCATCCGAAAGGCGACTTCGCGCTTGACGCGACAGGTCAGCTTCATCTGCCCGATGCAGCCCCCGCGGCGGCGACCCCGCTGACGTTCGGCAATATCGCGCTGTACGACCTGCGTCTCTTCGACGGCATTGCCTCCGGCACGCGCATGGCGCTCACGCCGCTGTATCAGCGCTCGATTGCCGCCGGACAGGCCAGCGGAGAGCGCTTCGACGGGATCTGGGAAAACGTTGGCACCCCGGCGCAGCTTGCCGCGCTGGACGCCGAAGTCCGCGCCCGGCACGACCTCGCCCCCGGCAGTAGAATCGCCTGAGCACGCCCGAAATCGACCGAATAGACCCAATAGACCGAAATGGAGCCCGCGATGTCTGATTCCCCGTACCGTGCCCGCCGCGAGCGAGTCATCGAACAGATGCGCAAGGCCGGTGGCGGCGTCGCCATTCTGCCGACGGCACCGGAAGTGCCGCGCAACCGCGACAGCGACTTCCCCTACCGTCACGACAGCTATTTCTATTACTTGTCCGGCTTTACAGAGCCCGAAGCCGTCGTGGTACTCGACAGCCGCACGGGCCACTCGATCCTGTTCTGCCGCGCGAAGAACGAAGAGCGCGAGATCTGGGACGGCTATCGCTACGGCCCCGACGCCGCGCGCGAGACCTTCGGCTTCGACGCCGCTTACCCCATCGACGAAATCGACAAGCGTTTGCCGCAACTGCTGGCCGACGCGCCTGCCCTTTTCTATGCGCTTGGGGCGTCCGCGCAGCAGGATCGTCAGGTGCGCCACTGGTTGAGCGCGGTGCGTGCCCAGAGCCGCACGGGTGTATCGGCCCCGTCGGCCGCACGCGATGTGCGCGCGATTCTCGACGAGATGCGCCTGATCAAGGACAGCGTCGAAATCGACATCATGGCGCGCGCCGGCAAGATTTCAGCCGACGCCCACGTCCGCGCGATGAAGACGTCGCGCCCGGGGCTGCGTGAATATCATCTCGAAGCCGAGCTGCTGTACGAGTTCCGCCGCAACGGTTCGCAATTCCCGGCTTACGGTTCGATTGTCGCCACGGGCGCGAACGCGACGGTGCTGCACTATCGTGCGGGCGATACCGAGTTGCGCGACGGCGATCTGTGCCTGATCGACGCGGCTTGCGAACTGGATGGCTACGCGTCGGACATCACGCGCACGTTCCCGGTGAACGGCAAGTTCACCCCGGCGCAGCGCGAGCTGTATGACATCGTGCTCGCGTCGCAGCAAGCTGCCATCGACGCCACGCGCGCCGGCGTGCGCTTCGATGCCCCTCACGAAGCCGCCGTGCGCGTGCTCGCGCAAGGCATGCTCGATACCGGTCTGCTCAAGCGCGATGTCGTCGGCAGCCTCGACGACGTGATCGCCGACAAGTCGTTCAGCCGCTTCTACATGCACCGCACGGGCCACTGGATCGGCATGGACGTGCACGATTGCGGCGAGTACCGCGAGGATGGCCCGAACGGCGAACGCCCGTGGCGCACGCTGAGCGCGAACATGGTGACGACCATCGAGCCCGGCATTTATGTGCGGCCCGCACCGGACATCGACGAGCGCTACTGGAACATCGGCATTCGTATCGAAGACGATGCGGTGGTGACGGCAGAAGGCTGCACGCTGCTCACGCGCGACGTGCCGGTCGATGCCGATGAGATCGAAGCACTGATGCGCGGCTGAGGCTGAGGCTGATGACGCAAGCTCAGTCCCCCGCTTCCGCAATGTCCGCCACGCCCGCCGCCACGCTGGATACGCATCCCACGCGACGTTTCGACGTCGCAATCGTCGGCGCCGGTCCGGTCGGCACGGCGCTCGCGCTGATGCTCGCGCAGCGGGCGCCGCAGTTGCGCATCGCCCTGGTGGATGGGCGCGGCGCGCAGGCGGGCTACGACGACCCGCGCAC
>JARLJF010000183.1 GCA_031291335.1 Pandoraea sp.
CCCTACGCCGCTCGGCCCCACCATGCGCGAATCGGAC
The DNA here is from genome assembly GCA_031291335.1 of Pandoraea sp. Lineage (GTDB taxonomy): Bacteria > Pseudomonadota > Gammaproteobacteria > Burkholderiales > Burkholderiaceae > Pandoraea. The sequence continues at coordinate 38 of JARLJF010000183.1, forward strand.
TGGCTCGCCGACGCCCACCACCGCATCGAAAAAGGCAATCACTGCTGGCTGGAAGGACGCTGCCGGCTCTCGAACAGCTATCGCTACGACGTCGAGATCGCCGAGTCTGCCCAGCGGCGGCTCACCAGCATTGCCGCCGACATCCCGTGGGCGGCGCAGACGTCGCTCTGGCTCACGTTTCAGCGACGCATCATCGTTGTGCAAGGGTGCGCCGCCCCCGGCTTAGTGCTTCCGAAATTCCTGAAGGCACTGGGCGAGACAGCCGATGTGGAAGCCGTGGTCGATCAGGTCGTGGTGCGCCGGCCGGGCACCCCAATGCCGCGCCTGACGTATCCCACGCCCGAGCATCCCGACCTGCCCGTCGGCACCCGGCCCCTGCCCTGATGCTACGGGCCGGTCAACTCTGTTCACAAAGTCCCAACAACTGAAAACAGTTTGCGACGCCCCCTTTGATTAGGATCGCCAACAGGCCGCGCATTGCGGCAGCCACTGGCCTATTCCCTGATCGATGACGTTTTTCCCCAAGTTCCTCAAGTTCTCTATGTCTCGCCTGACACGCCGTCGCAAGATCGGCGTGGCTGTTCTGGTCGTGCTCTGCGGTCTCGCCATCTGGCAGTGGCCGCATTCGAAGCCGCCCGCGTATCTCAGCGCGAAAGTCACGCGCAGCGATCTCGAAGACGCCGTGCTCGCCACGGACGTGCTCCAGCCCATCAAGCAAGTAGAAGTCGGCTCGCAGGCCAACGGCCAGTTGCGCTCGCTCAAGGTCGTGCTCGGCGACCACGTCACCAAGGGGCAATTGCTCGCGGAAATCGATCCTACGTCGAGCGACAACGATCTGCGCGAAGCCACGGCCGGGCTCACCACATTGGCAGCGGACCGTCGCGCCAAGGCGATTCGCCACGCGCAGGCGGAGCGCGAACTGGCACGTCAACGCCAACTGGCCCTCGACGACGCCACCTCGCCGCGCGATCTGGAAAAGGCACGGACCGAGTCAGACGCGCTGACCGCTGAACTGGCATCGCTCGATTCGCAGATCAGTCAACAGAGCGTCAAGGTCGACAAGGCCCGCACGAACCAGTCGTACACACGCATCACCGCGCCGATCAGTGGCTCGGTGACGGCCATCACCACGCAGGAGGGGCAGACGGTCACGGCGATCTATCAGATCCCGACCATTCTGAAGGTCGCCGATCTGTCGATGATGACCGTTCGCGCGCAGGTCTCCGAAGCCGATGTGGTACGTATCCGCGAGGGTCAGCGGGTGTACTTCACGATTCTCGGTGCGCCCGAGACACGTTACGAAGGCAAGCTGCGTGTCATTCAGCCATCGCCCGAGAAGATCAACAATGCGATCTTCTTCAACGCGCTTTTCGACGTGCCGAACCCGAACGGCGTCCTGCGTCCGGACATGACGACGCAAGTCTCGATCGTGCGTGCGCACCTCGAGAATGCGCTGACGTTTCCGTCCGTCGCGCTCGGAGAGAAACGCGCCGATGGCCGCTACCGCGTGCGCGTGCTCGACAAGAAGGGCGAAGCGCAGCCTCGCTGGGTAAAGGTCGGGCTCGATAACCGGCTCACGGCACAGGCGCTCGACGGTCTGTCCGAAGGCGATCGGGTCGTGACGGCCGATCCGACCGACGCGCCACCGCCCGGCAACAGCGACGCAGGAGCCTTGCTGTGACGAGCGCCGCCGCACCGCTGCTGCGCCTCACCGGCATCTCGCGCACGTTCGGCGAGGGCGTGGGCGCAGTCACCGTCTTGCGCGACGTCGAACTCGAGATCGGTCGTGGCGAGATGGTCGCAATCATGGGGCCTTCCGGCTCGGGCAAGTCGACGCTGATGAACGTGCTCGGCTGCCTCGACCGGGCGAGCGGTGGACGCTATGAGATCGACGGACACGACGTCGCCTCACTCACCGACGATGCACTCGCCGCGCGGCGTCGCGAGTATTTCGGCTTCATCTTCCAGCGCTATCACCTGATGGGGCATCTCACGGCGCAGGGCAATGTCGAAGTGCCCGCCGTATACGCCGGCACGTCGAAGCAGCAACGCTCGCAGCGATCGGCGGCGCTACTCGAACGCCTCGGACTCGGCAAGCATCTGTCGCACCGCCCGTCGCAGATGTCCGGCGGACAGCAGCAACGCGTGAGTATTGCGCGCGCGCTGATGAACGGTGGCGACATCATCCTCGCCGATGAACCGACCGGTGCGCTCGACAGCCATAGCGGCCTCGAAGTCATGCAGATCCTGCGCGAACTGCACGCACGCGGGCATACGATCATTCTGGTGACCCACGACCCTGGCGTGGCGAAGTGGGCGCAGCGCGTCATCGAGATTGCCGATGGACGTATCGTGCGCGATCGCAGGAACGAGACACCCGATGTGCCGATGCCCGACACGACGCAGGCTCCGGCTGCGCGATACGAGACGTCACGTGAGGGCAGCCCCCATGATCTGCCCCGCATGGCGGCCGCCGCCAGCCCTGGCGAAACGCCTCGCCGTCGTCTGCCCCGTTGGCTGGGCGACTGGATAAGCGGCTGGCCCACGTTCTCGGAAAGCCTCTCGATGGCGTGGCACGCCCTGGCGTCGCATCGGTTGCGCACCGGGCTGACGATGCTCGGCATCATCATCGGTATCACGTCGGTCGTGTCGCTCTCCGCCATTGGCGAGGGCACGAAGCGGCGCGTGCTCAACGACATCGGCAATATCGCCCCGAACACGATCACGGTGCTGCGCGGCAAGGATTTCAACGACGACAAGGCGGCCGAAATTCGCACGCTACTGCCACGCGACGCCGTGCTGCTCGCCGCCCAGCCATACACCGACAGCGTGACGCCACAAGTCGGCCCGCGCACGGCCCGCATGCGCTACGGGCGTCTCGACACCGACGCGCAAGTGCACGGTGAAGGGGCCGACTTCCTGCGTGCCAACGGACTGAAACTCGCTCGCGGACGCAGCTTCGATGCCGCTGAGGTCGAGCGTCAGGCACAAGTCGCGCTGCTCGGGGAGAACACGCTCAAGAAGCTCATGCCAAATGGTGGCGATCCTGTCGGTCAGATCGTGCTCGCGGGATCGCTGCCGCTGCGGATCATCGGTGTCGTGCGCGATCGCTCGTCGATGTTCGTGAGCCGCTCGCTCAACGTCTATGCCCCGTGGACGACGGTGGCGAGCCGGCTAGCCGGGCAGCAGCATCTGGAGTCGATCACCGTGCGCATTCTCGACGGACATCCGCCGGCAGCCGCCGAGGCGGGCATCATCCGCGTGCTCACGCGCGCGCACGGCCAGAAGGATTTCTTCACGTTCAACATGGACACCATCGTGAAGTCGATCTCGCGCACCAGCCAGATGCTCACGCTGCTGCTCTCGTTCGTGGCGCTGATCTCGCTCGTGGTCGGCGGCATTGGCGTGATGAACATCATGCTCGTGTCGGTCACGGAGCGTACGCGCGAGATCGGCATTCGACGCGCTATCGGCGCGCGCCGTCAGGACATTCTCCGGCAGTTCCTCATCGAAGCGGTGCTCGTCTGCCTGATGGGCGGCGCGGTCGGTGTGACGCTGTCCTATGCCATTGGCTGGCTCGTCGCGGCCGTCGTGCCGCAGGTCGCCGTGGTGTTTTCCGCCAATACATTTATCGCCGCCGTGGTGTGTGCGTGCGCCATCGGCGTGGTGAGCGGCTGGTGGCCCGCGCGCAGCGCCGCGCGGCTTGATCCGGTCGACGCACTGGCTCGCGAATGATTTGCCCCCAACCGTCCCGCAGCCCCCCCCTTTTGGCTCGGGATGGCTTAATACCCCGCGCGCGATTCGGTGTCGCGCGCGGGGGTCTTTTTGACAGATTCGATGATTCGCCTTTCAAGATCATTTCGTTCATTCCGCGCACGGCGGGTGCCGCGCGTGCTGCCCTCACTGTACGCAATGGCCGCCGCCGCGCTGCTCGCGAGTTGCAGTCTGACGCGCACGGACTATGCGCGCCCTGCGCTACCCGTCCCCGCACAATTTCGCACACCTCTCGATGCCAGGCAAAGCGCCCGGCCGAATGCACCGCAGACCTCCGATGCCGACATCGATCCGTGGTGGCAGGCGTTCCGCGAGCCGCAGCTCGACATGCTTGTCCGGCAGGCGCTGGACGCCAACCCGGGTCTCGCGCTCAAGGCCCTGCAGGCGGATCGCGACGCGCTGCAAGCGGGCCTGACGGGCGCGAATCGCTGGCCGCAATTCTCCGGGTCGGTGACCGGCGCCAAGGCGCGTGCCCTCGATGGTGGCAAGGCCGCGCTCGCCTACAACGGGCAGACGCAGACGACCTCGAGCGCGAGCATCGGCATCAGCTACGAAATCGACTTGTGGAACAAGCTCGCCGCGCAGCGCGACGCCGCCCATTGGCAGGCCACCGCCAGCGCATGGGATCGACGCGCCGCAGCCCTCTCGCTATCGAGTCAGGTGGCGTCGCTCTATTGGCGTGTGGCGTATCTGAACGAGAACGTGCGCAGTGCTGCCGAGGATCTCGCCGCGGCCGATCGCGTGGTAGCACTGGTCGATGCGCAACGCCGCGCCGGCGCCGTATCGGCGCTCGATCCGGTGCAAGCGGCGCAGGATCGCAACGCCGTGGCCGGCGCACTGGCCGACTGGGAACGGCAGCGCGACATCGCGCGGCACGCGCTTGCCAACGCGCTGGGTCTTCCGGCGCAGACGCGCTTTGCCGAGAGCACCTCGCTCGCCCCCGCGTATCTGCCTGATGTCGCGCCGGGTCTGCCTGCGTCGCTGCTGGCGCGACGGCCCGATCTCGCCGCCGCCGAAACCCGCGTGCGCGCGCGATTGGCCGATGTCGACGCCGCACGGCTGTCGTTTTATCCGTCGATCACGCTCAATGGCACGGCCGCGACCAGTAGCGATTCGCTCTCACGGCTACTCGCCAATCCGGTGGGCACGCTCGCCGCGACCCTCGCCATGCCATTCCTGCAAGTGCAGACGGCGCGCTTCACCACCGCGCTCGCCCGCAACGATTACGAGCAATCGGCCACCACGTTTCGCAGCACCTTGCTCACAGCGCTGACCGAAGTCGAAGACGCGCTCTCGGCGCGCGAGCGCACCACGTCGCAGTACACGTCACTGGCCAGTGCAGCGACGCTGGCACAGCGTGCGGCGGACTTGTCCGGTGCCCGTTATCGCGCAGGGGATATCGAACTGAAAAGCTGGCTCGATGCCCAGCGGCTCGCCCGTCAGGCACGTCGCAACGCCGCGCAGTCGCGTCTCGATCAGATCGACGCGACGCTCTCGCTCGTCAAGGCGCTCGGGGGGACGCTGGGCGAAACGCTCGGCAGTATGCCGAACGCCGATGGCTAAGACGTGAGCTTCGCTGCGAAGCGAGGCTCAGGCGGCCTCGCTCGACGGCGGAGCAGGCGGCAGGGTGGCAAGCAGGGTCGCCACGTCGGGATATGTCAACCGATAGCTCAACTCGCGCTTGAGACGCGTGTTGACCAGGCGACGCGACTCGGACATGAACGACAAGAGCGTCGGTTCCAGCACGCGTCTGGCTTCGTCACGCGAAACACGCGGCGGCCGGGCCAGACCAAGCGCGTCGGCCACGTGGTCGAAATACTCCCCCATGCGCCATTCGGTGTCGTCGCTGGCGTGCACGATCCGTTGCGCCTTGCCGCGCCACATTGCGCGAATCAGGATCGCGGCCAGATCGTCGGCATGAATATGGTTGGTGAAAACGTCGTCGGCGGCCTGCAACGCGGGGGTGCCTCGCTGCAAACGCGCGATCGGAAGACGGTCTGCCGCGTAAATCCCCGGAATACGCACGATAGACGTCCGCCAGGGCGCTCGGGCGGGCTCGGTGTGGCGCCATGCCGCACGGGTGCCCGCGAGCGCCGGTACCCCGGCACGCGCCGCGCCTGCGGCCATCAGACGGCGGACGTTACGGGCGGGCGTCGACGGGCGGCCAAGCGAGCGTATCGTGCGTTCGGCATCGACACGACGCTGCCCCCGCGGCGAACGCGGCTGCGGCGGGCGGGTCTCATCCACGTAGGCGCCCCCACAGTCGCCGTAGACCCCGCTGGTGCTCGCGTAGACGAGAATGCGACGGGGCGTGCGGGGCAGGCGTGACAGGGCGCGATGCCCCCCCTCGGGTACAATGACGGGCTTCGGCGCATGGGCTAGCGCCGCGCGCAAACGGCGCGTGCGCAGGTCCTGCGTGCCACTGCCGGCGACCCCGGCGGGCGGGGCGAGATGCAGCACGCGCTGGGCCAGACGGCCGATGCGATGCAGGCTCGCCGCATCGTCCAGATTGGCGACGATGGGTACGGCACCCGCCGCGCGCAATACCGCATGGCGCGCATCGCTGGACGTCACGGCAAAGACGCGGAAGCGTTTGACGAGGGTCGGCAGTGCGCGCATGCCGACGTCGCCGCAGCCCACCACGAGTAGGCGCGGACGACCGAAGGATTTCGACGAATTTTTCATTTTTCGGATTGTAGTATGGCTTACAACGTTACCCTCGTGCCGAGCGGGCGCGAGTTCCAGGTCGAAGACGGCGAGGCCTTGCTCTCCGCTGCGTTGCGTCAGGGCATCGGCCTGCCTTACGGCTGCAAGAACGGCGGCTGCGGCTCCTGCAAGGCCAAACTGGTCGAAGGCAGCGTCGAGCATGGGGCGCACTCCGCCTCCGCGCTCTCCAAGGACGAGGAGACGCGCGGTTTCGCGTTGCTGTGCTGCGCCCACACCAAAGGCGATCTCGTCATCGAATCGCGCGAAGTCAAAGGCATCGGCGACATTCCGGTCAAACGCCTGCCTTGCCGCGTGAACGCCCTCGAGCGGCGTGCCGACGATGTCATCGTGATGCGCCTGCAACTGCCTGCCAACGAGCGCTTCCAGTACCTCGCCGGGCAATACATCGAATTCATCCTGAAGGACGGCAAGCGCCGCAGCTATTCGATGGCAACCGCGCCGCATGAAGAAGGCTTCCTCGAGCTTCATCTGCGTCACATGCCGGGCGGCGTGTTCACCGATCACGTCTTCAACAACATGAAGGAGCGCGAGATCCTGCGCTTCGAAGGGCCGCTGGGCACGTTCTTCCTGCGCGAAGACACGGACAAGCCCATCGTGCTGCTCGCCTCGGGCACCGGCTTCGCGCCTATCAAGGCCATCGTCGAGCATGCCGCCCACAAGGGCCTCGACCGCCCGATGACGCTGTATTGGGGCGCACGCCAGTTGAAGGACATCTACCTGCGCGAACTCGCCGAACAATGGGCGCGCGACATTCCGGGCTTCCGGTTCGTGCCGGTGCTCTCCGAGGCCGCGCCGGAAGATCAGTGGCAGGGACGTACGGGCTTCGTGCATCGCGCCGTGGCGGAGGACCTGCCGGATATGTCGGGCTACGAAGTCTACGCCTGCGGGGCCCCCCTCATGGTGGAATCGGCGCAGCGCGACTTCATCGCACATCACCGTCTGCCGGAAGGGGCGTTCTTCGCCGATGCCTTCACCACCGAAGCCGACAACCCCGGCGGGGGTCAGTAATCGGAACCACACGGGACGACGCGGGAAGGCCGCAAAGATGCATGCACACCACACGTGTGCGCATACCCTTTGACAAGCGCCGCGTCACCCCCTTATGCTTGCCGACATGAACCTGATTGCCATCGCCTCGATCCGACGTCGCCGTACGCTGCCCCAACCGGGATGCCGCGCGGCCCGCTATCGACTGCGATAACACGCAAGTTCTCAAGCACAGCGAAGCCACGGGCAACCCCCGTGGCTTTTTTTATTTTCCTGTCTCTCTCACCTTTGCCTTCGGAGACCGTCATGTCGCTTGCCAATTCGTCCGCTGCTCAGCCGTCCACTTCGCCCAAAGGGGCGCGTACCGCCAAGTTCTCCGAGTTCGCCACGCAGGCGTTGCTGCCTATCACCTCGCGCCCCGACCTCGTGTTCACGCACGGCAAGGGCGGCTGGCTCTATGACCACGACGGCAAGCGATATCTCGATTTCATTCAGGGCTGGGCCGTGAACAGCCTCGGGCATTGCCATCCGGTGATGCGCGACGCGCTCGCCACGCAAGGCTCGATGCTGCTCAACCCGAGCCCCGCGTACTACAACGTGCCGATGATCGAGCTGGCCGACCTGCTCGCCAGACTCTCGGGACTCGGCAAGGTCTTCTTCGCCAACAGCGGCGCCGAGGCCAACGAGAGCGCGATCAAGCTGGCGCGCAAGTGGGGGCAGTTGCACCCGAACGTCTCGGGCGGTGCACGCTTCGAGATCATCACCTTCAAGAATGCCTTCCACGGCCGTACGCTCGCCACCATGTCCGCGAGCGGCAAGCCGGGGTGGGACACGATCTTCGCTCCGCAGGTGCCCGGCTTTCCGAAGGCCGACATGAACGATATCGCGTCGGTGGAGGCCCTCATCGGCCCCGACACCGTCGCCGTGATGCTCGAGCCGATTCAGGGCGAGGCCGGGGTGGTGCCGGCCACCGAGGCCTTCCTGAAGGAACTGCGCGCACTCACGCAAGCGCGCGGGCTGCTGCTGATTGTGGACGAAGTGCAGACAGGTTGCGGGCGCACGGGCACCCTCTTCTCGCATCAGCAGGCGGGCATCGTTCCCGACATCATGACGCTCGGCAAGGGGATCGGCGGCGGCGTGCCGCTTGCCGCCATGCTGTGCGGCGACGAGTTCGCCGTCTTCCAGCCCGGCGATCAGGGCGGCACGTACAACGGCAATCCGCTCATGTGCGCGGTGGGCCTCGCAGTCATGCGTACGGTCAGCGCCCCGGGCTTTCTCGAATTCGTGCGAGCACAGTCGGACTATCTGAGCGCCGGGTTGCAGCATCTCTCGTCGCGTTACGGCGGTGAGGGCGAACGCGGGGCCGGCTTGCTGCGCGCCCTGCTGCTCGGCCGCGACATCGGTCCGCAACTGGTCGAAGCCGCGCGTGAGATGACACCGGACGGTCTGTTGCTCAACGCGCCGCGTCCGAGCCTGTTGCGCTTCATGCCCGCACTGAACGTGAGCCGTGATGAGATCGACCAGATGCTCTCGATGCTCGACACGCTGCTCGCCAAACACGTCTGACGGCAACACAACGACGCCCCGGCGCATACGCCCGATACACGCCCATGCGCGCCGTGCCCGGTTTCCCCCGGGCAGCGCGGGGTGTACGCCATCGCACAGGAGACACTTTCCATGAACGACCTGAGTCACGGGCATCCGACACCGCCCGCCGAAGCCATCGTCGAGATTTCCGCCGATCCGGCACGGCTCGACATCGGTTTCATCCATCACGCACTCTCGACACAAACCCACTGGGCCAAGGACATTCCCAAGGACATACTCACGCGCGCCATCTCCCACTCGCTGTGCTTCGGCGCGTATGCGACGCAGGTGGAAGGCGGTCCGGTGCATCAGGTCGGGTTCGCACGCGTGATCACCGACCATGCAACGTTTGCCTATCTGGCCGACGTGTTCGTCGATCCGTCGATGCGCGGCCTGGGCATCGGCAAGCGTCTGTGCGAGAACGTGCTGGCGCACCCCGCGCTGCAACAACTGCGGCGCTTTTTGCTCGCCACCACCGACGCGGCAAGCCTCTATGCCCGCTATGGCTTCGAGCCGCTCGAGCCCGTGAACAAGATGATGCAGATCCATCGGCCCGACATCTACACCGGCAAACAGGAAGCGCCATGATCGCCACCGCCGCCGACATTCACCTCCGAACCTTCGACGACACGGATACCGACGCGGTGATCGCGCTCTGGCGCGAGGCGTTCCCCGAATACAACGCGTCGGACAAGCCACATCGCGAGCCGCGCCGCTCGATCGCGAACAAGGTCGCCATGCGTGACGGGTTGTTCTTCGTCGCCGTGCGCGACAACAAGATCGTGGGCACGGTCATGGCCGGGTACGACGGCCATCGCGGCTGGGTCTATTCGCTGGCGGTGACGCGGGCGTTGCGACGTCGCGGCGTGGCGAGCGCGTTGCTGCGTCATGCGGAAATCGCACTCGCCGAGCGCGGTTGCCTCAAGCTCAATCTGCAAGTGCTCACACAATCGCGCGAAGCCCTGGCGTTCTATGCCGCGCATGGCTATGCGGCAGACGATGTCGTGAGTCTCGGCAAACGGTTGCCGCTTGCCGCAATGGCGAACGCGTCGCCATCGCCGTAACCGGCAAAGCCGTTACGGCAGTAGCGCCGGCCGGCGGAAAACACAAAGGGCGCCGGAGTTGCCTCCGGCGCCCTTTGCTTTCATGCTCCCGGGTACTTACTCGCCGAGATACGCGGCGCGTACCTTCGGGTCGTCGAGCATGTCTTTCGCGTCACCGGTCATGGTGACGAGTCCGCTGTCCATCACGTAGCCACGGTGTGCCGCTTGCAGCGCCAGACGCGCGTTCTGCTCCACGAGCAGCACCGTCACTCCTTCGCCCGACACCGTGCGCACGACCTCGAAGATCTTCTCGACCATGATCGGCGAGAGCCCCATCGACGGCTCGTCGAGCAGCAACAGCTTGGGCTGACTCATCAGCGCACGCGCCATCGCCAGCATCTGCTGCTCGCCCCCCGACAACGTGCCGGCAAGCTGATCCTTGCGCTCCTTCAGGCGCGGGAAAATGCCGAACATCTTGTCGACGTCCCGCTTGATGCCCGCGTTGTCGTTGCGCAGATAAGCCCCCATCTGCATGTTCTCGAGGATGGTCATGCGCGTGAAAATGCCACGCCCCTCCGGCACCATCGCGAGACCCTGCTTGAGCAGATCGAACGCCTTCACACCGCGAATCGACTTGCCCAGATACTCGATGTCGCCGTCGGCCCACGGCAACAGCCCCGTGATGGCCTTCATCGTGGTCGTCTTGCCCGCACCGTTCGCGCCGATTAGCGTGACCAGTTCGCCCGACTGGATGTGCAGGTCGATGCCCTTGACCGCCTTGATCCCGCCGTAAGCGACTTTCAGGCCCTTGATCGTCAACATTGCGCTCATCAATGGCCTCCTGCACCGAGATACGCTTCAATCACCGCCGGATTCTTCTGCACATCCTGCGGCAAACCTTCGGCAATCACCTTGCCGTAATCGAGCACCGTCATCCGGTTGCACAAGCCCATCACCAGCTTCACGTCGTGCTCGATGAGCAGGATCGTGCGGCCATCGCTGCGGATCTTGTCGAGCAAACCGCGCAACTCGACCTTCTCGGTCGCATTCATGCCGGCCGCCGGCTCATCGAGCGCGAGCAGCTTAGGATCGGTTGCCAGCGCGCGCGCAATCTCCAGACGGCGCTGGTGGCCGTACGAGAGGTTCGCCGCCGTGTAGTTGGCGTACTTCGCTACGCCCACGTACTCGAGCAACTCCATTGCACGATCACGAATGGCACGCTCTTCGGCCTTCGCGCCCGGATACCGTACGATGGCGCCGATCACGCCCATCTTGGTGCGCACGTGGCGCCCGACCATCACGTTCTCGACGACGGTCATGCCGCCGAACAGACGAATGTTCTGGAACGTACGTGCAATGCCCGCGCGTGCCACTTCATGCACGGCAGTCGGTTTATACGCGGTGCCGTCGAGGGTAAATTCGCCGGAATCGGGCGTGTAAAGCCCGGTGATCACGTTAAAGAAGGTGGTCTTGCCTGCACCGTTCGGACCTATCAGCCCGTAGATCTGCCCCGGCTTGATCTCCAGGCCCACATCGGTGAGGGCTTGCAGACCGCCGAAGCGCTTGTTCACGCCCTTTACGGACAGAAGAATTTGTTCGCTCGTCATCAGTTCATCTCCCTCGGCTTACAGTGTCCGCTCTTCTGGACGCGGCGACGGCCACAGGCCGGCCGGACGGTACAGCATGATCAGAATCATGGCCAGACCGTACAGCAACTGCCGGATCACTTCGGGATCGACGATAACGCTGCCGAACAACTTCATCTGCAACGGGCCCATGGTCGAGCGCAGAATCTCGGGGAACGCCGAGAGCAGCACACCGCCCAGAATCACGCCCGGAATGTGCCCCATGCCGCCGAGCACCACCATCGAGAGCACGACGATCGACTCCCAGAAGGTGAACGACTCGGGCGAGACGAAGCCCTGGAACGCCGAGAACATGCCCCCGGCCACGCCGCCGAACGACGCCCCCATGGCAAACGCGAGCAGCTTGATGTTGCGCGTATTGATACCCATCGCCTTGGCGGCGATTTCGTCTTCACGAATGGCCACCCAGGCGCGTCCGATGCGCGAGTGCTGCAAGCGCACGCAGATGAACGCGATGAGCAACGCCAGGAACACGAACAGGTAGTAGTACATGTACACCGAGTTGACCTGAATCCCGAAGAAGGTGTGTGCCTTCGAGAAGTCAAAGCCGAACAGCGACGCGGGCTGGATACCGGTGATCCCCTTCGGGCCATTGGTGATGTTCACCGGCCGGTCGAGGTTGTTCATGAAGATACGGATGATCTCGCCGAAGCCCAGCGTCACGATGGCCAGGTAGTCACCGCGAAGACGCAGCGTCGGCGCACCGAGCAAGATGCCGAAGATCGCCGCGACCGCCGCCCCGATCGGTATGGTGAACCACACCGGCACGTGCAGTCCGCCCGGGAACAGATGCGCGATCCACTCGAACTGTAGCGTGAGGTGAGGTGAGCTGAGGAACGCCGTGACGTACGCACCCACGGCATAGAACGCGATGTAGCCCAAATCGAGCAGGCCGGCGAAGCCCACCACGATATTCAGGCCCAGCGCGAGCATGATGTAGAGCAGCGCGAAGTCGAGCACGCGCACCCAGTAGTTGCCCCCGGCGTAGCCCACCAGCACGGGGGCGACGATGGCGCCGATCAGGAAAATCGCAAGACCCCGATAGGCCTTGCGGGTAGCCGCCGCAGCAGAGATCTGCGTCGGCGCGGAGGAGGTTTGCACGGGTTGATTCATAGTGTGGATCCTCCCCGCTTATGCACGATCAGCCACGCGCTCGCCGAGCAGACCGCTCGGACGGAACACCAGCACGATGATCAGAACGACGAAGGCGAACACGTCCTGATAGTTACTCCCGAATACCCCACCGGTCAGATCCCCGATGTAGCCCGCCCCCAGCGCTTCGATCAGGCCCAGCAGCACGCCACCGACCATGGCGCCTTGCAGGTTGCCGATACCGCCGAGCACCGCTGCGGTGAACGCTTTCATCCCGGGAATGAAGCCCATGTAGAAGTGGGCGTTACCGTAGTTCGAGGCCATCATCACCCCGGCGAGTGCGGCGAGCGCGCCGCCCAGCGCGAACGTGGCCGAGATCACGAAGTTGGGGTTCACGCCCATGAGACCGGCGACGTTGCGGTTCTCCGCCGTCGCACGCATGGCACGACCCAACTTGGTGCGGTTCACGAGCTGTGTGAGGCCGAACATCACGAGGAACGCGACCACCACGATCACGATACCGGTGCCGTTGGTCACGGCGCCCGGATGATCGCCGCGTTGCGGGATGATCGTCATGGCGTCGGTGGGCAGCAGTTGCGGGAACGAGAGCGGGTTACGCGACCAGATCAGCATGGCGATCGTCTGCAACAGCAGCGACACGCCAATGGCCGTGATCAGTGGCGCCAGACGCGGCGCATTACGCAATGGCCGGTACGCCACGCGCTCGATCACAAAGTTGGCCAGGGCGCACGTGGGCATACACACGAGCGTGGCGATAGCCAGCATGAGCGCCGGATGCATGTTCGGCGCGACTTTCAACAACAGGTTGATGGTGGACAGCGCGACCATCGCGCCGATCATCATCACGTCGGCGTGGGCAAAGTTGATGATGCCCAGAATGCCGTAGACCATCGTATAGCCCAGCGCAATGATCGCGTACACGCTACCAAGCACGAGGCCGTTCAAGATTTGTTGGATAAAAATATCCATGAAGCTAACTCCTTGTCCCGAAAACGGGCTCTCGACACGCTTGCCCGATAGGGCGCGCGAGGGGGTCGAGAGAACTGCGGGTAATGAGGCGTAATCCTGTGTCAGGAGGGGGGCCGTGCCCGTCATGCAGGCACGGCATCTTTCCGCAGATAAAGAAACGGCACCGAACGGGTAGGCACCGGTGCCGTTTCATGGCGCAAGCGCCCGGGAGTTACATCTTCACCACGTCGAGCACGCTCTTCTTCTTGTCCTTGTAGTTGTAGAGCGTGATGACCGGCTCCTTCATGTCGCCCTTGCTGTCGAAGGCGATGTGACCGATAACACCCTTGTAGTCGGTCGCCGGCATGGCTGCCAGGATCTTCGCCGGGTCGGTCGAGTTGGCGCGCTTCATGGCGTCGATGATCACGTTGACAGCGTCATACGTGAACGGGGCGTAGATCTGGATCGGTTGGTTGAAACGAGCTTCGTAGCGCTTCGAGAAGTCGTCGCCGCCTTCCATCTTCGACAGCGCCATACCCGCTTCCGAGCAGACGATGTTGTCGATAGCGTCGCCAGCCAGTTCGGCCACCTTGTCGGTACACACGCCGTCGCCGGCCAGCACCTTGGCACCGATACCCAGTTCCTTCGACTGCTTGGCGAACGGGCCGCCGGTCGCATCCATACCGCCGTACATGATGATGTCCGGACGCTCACCCTTGATCTTCGTCAGAATGGCGCGGAAATCCGTGGCCTTGTCGTTGGTCGCATCGTGCGAGAGCACCTTCAGGCCGTTGGCCTTGGCGGTCTTCTCGAACTCGTCGGCCAAGCCCTTGCCGTAGGCCGTGGCGTCATCGACGATGGCCACCGACTTGGCACCCAGCGCCTTGGTGGCGTAGTTGGCCAGTGCCGGACCCTGCTGAGCATCGGTCGCCACCACACGATAGGCCGTCTTGAAGCCTTGCTGCGTGTACGCCGGGTTGGTTGCCGACGGCGAGATCTGCACGATGCCTGCATCGCTATAGATCTTCGATGCCGGAATCGTCGTACCGGAATTCAAGTGACCCACCACGGCGACGACCTTCTCGTCGACGAGCTTCTGGGCAACCTGCGTTGCAGTCTTCGGATCGGCCGCGTCATCTTCCGCCACCAGTTCCAGCTTGACCGGCTTGCCGTCGATGGTCAGGCCAGCCTTGTTGGCTTCTTCAACGGCCATGCGTGCACCGTTTTCGTTATCTTTGCCCAGGTGAGCGATTTGGCCCGTCAACGGTGCAACGTGACCAATCTTGATTACAACCGCATCGCCGCCCCCGCTGGCGGCAGTCGTCGCGGCAGGTGCAGAAGCGGCACCCGAATCGGCCTGCTTTTCTTCCTTCTGACCGCATGCCGCCAACAGCGTCACTGCGGCGACTACGGGCAGTACCTTCGCGAACTTGAGTTGCATTTGATTATCTCCTGATTGTCGGCGGTTTAATAACGCCAAAAACGCCAATTCGATGTTTCGTATGCGAAACGCGCGCATTGTAACTCCATTCTTTGCGGCTGCGACGCCCGCCGCCACAGGGTTTTCCATAATGGAGGACTAAGGTTTTATACCGACTTGTGCAACCCTAATTTTTCAAAAGCGCAACCCCGGATTTGTTAAAGGTTTTACGCACCCGTGCGCACCAGCCCGGGCGGCCTCATGGTGCAACCGATGCACCACTTATGGGCTTGAACACCACATCAAGCTAATAAGCAATTAGCGTGCCTATAGCAATTGGAGCGCTCTTTCTAATTAAGTGAGCATATAAATAATTAGATTCCGGAAAACCAGAAATTATTTATTTACCGTAATTCGTTATTCGTTGAATTAGTAATTGATGCAATTGGTTTTGACTGATGAGACGTCAAAACCACGAAATCGGGGGCGCGGGATTTTTGCAGAATGCGAGAAAGCGACGCGAAAATGCCGCAGTCGGATTTGTGCAGGGGATGACTTGGGGAGCGCTGAGATACCGGCTGCGTCAGGTGGCCTGAGGTTGGCCGTCGACGGGAGTCGTATGCACAGAAAGAGGGAGCGGGTATGAGGGCATAAAAAAACCGGGGCCGCACGTTGCGACACCCGGTTTGGCGGCCATGCGGCGTTGCCGCTGACCGTTCGGTCTGGTTGCGCGGACGGCGCTTAGCCGACGGCCGCCTGCACGAGACCCTTGGGCAACGGGAAGGCGATGTTTTCTTCCACACCCTCGAGCACCTTGACCTGATTGACGCCCAGTTCGCGCAGACGCGACACGATCGACTGTGCCAGCACTTCCGGCGCCGATGCCCCTGCCGTCACACCGATGCGGCGCTTGCCGTCGAACCACTCCGGCTTGAGCTGGTCGGGCGAGTCGATCATATACGCGGGCACGCCCATCTTCTCTGCCACTTCGCGCAGACGGTTCGAGTTGGAACTGTTCGGGCTGCCGACGACCACGACCACGTCGCACTGCGGGGCCATGAACTTCACGGCGTCCTGACGATTCTGCGTCGCGTAGCAGATGTCCTGCTTCTTCGGCTCGGTGATCAACGGGAAACGCTTCTTGAGCGCGTTGATGACCTCGGCGGCGTCGTCGACGGAGAGCGTCGTCTGCGTCACGTACGCGAGTTTGTCCTCATTCGCCACTTGCAGCGAGAGCACGTCTTCAATCGTCTCAACGAGGAACATACCCTCGCCCGACTGGCCCATCGTGCCTTCCACTTCCGGGTGGCCCTTGTGACCGATCATGATGATCTCGAGTCCCTGGCCGCGCATCTTCGCGACTTCGACGTGTACCTTCGTGACAAGCGGGCATGTGGCGTCGAAGATTCGCAGACCGCGTGCTTCCGCTTCGGTACGCACCGCTTGCGATACGCCGTGCGCGCTGAAGATCAGCGTGTTGCCCGACGGCACGTCCGTCAGCTCTTCGACGAAAATCGCGCCCTTCTTGCGCAGGTTCTCGACGACATACGCGTTGTGCACAATCTCGTGACGCACGTAGATCGGCGCACCGTACATCGTGAGCGCGCGCTCGACGATTTCAATGGCACGATCAACGCCCGCGCAAAAGCCGCGTGGTTGAGCCAGCAGGATTTCCGCATCCGACAAGGTCGGTGCTACGACTTGGGTGGCGCTCATTTCGATTCCTACAGAATGCCGATAATCTGGACTTCGAACACGATCGGCTGGCCGGCCAGCGGGTGGTTGAAGTCGAACAATGCCCAGCCGTCGCCCAGTTCGCGCAGGATGCCCGCATAGCGGCCACCGCTCGGCGCGTTGAACTCGACCAGATCGCCAACGCTATATGCTTCGCCAAAGTTGCTGTTTTCCTGCAACGTCTTCATCGAGACGCGCTGCAGCAGTTCCGGATTGCGCGGGCCGAAGGCCTGCTCGGGCGCCAAATCAATCCGGCGCCGCTCCCCCACCGACATCCCCAACAGCGCCTGCTCCAGCGTCGGGGCCATCTGGCCGCCGCCGAGCTGCAGCGTCGCCGGTGTGCCTTCAAAGGTGTTGACAATGTCCGCACCGTCGGGCGCGGCGATCCGATAATGGAGCGTCAGATAGGAATCGTCTTGAACCACGGGGGTTGCAACAGAACTCATGGGGGTCTCACAGCAAGGTCAAGCTATTATTGTAAATGACGACGCGTTGCGCGTCCGGCTCCCCAGCAAAGCAGCCCCGATTTTTTCCCGTCGGCGGCAGCGTTTCTTATTAGTGGCACCCGCGATCATGCGCGCGACCGTGTCCGCTTCAGGAGTCGTGATGTCCATCGCCCAATGGCCGCTTGCCGAGCGTCCCCGTGAAAAAATGCTGGCTCGCGGCGCCAATGCCCTGTCCGATGCCGAGTTGCTGGCGATTCTGCTGCGCACTGGCTCGCACGGGCGCAATGCCGTCGATCTCGGACGCGAATTGCTCACTCGCAGCGGATCGCTAGCCCGCCTGCTTTCCATGCCCTTCGAAAGTTTGCGCCAGATCCCCGGCCTGGGTCAGGCCAAATCCCTTCAGTTTCAGGCCGCGCTAGAAGTGGCGCGCCGCATGTTGGGAGAGGGCATGCAGTCAGGCAGCCTGCTCGACTCCCCGACGCGCGTGCGCGACTATCTGCGCCTCACGCTGCAGGATCGCTCACGAGAGCGCTTCGTTTGCCTGTTTCTCGACGCCGCGCATCAGCTTGTCAGCACCCGCGTGATGTTCGAGGGCACCCTCACCCAAACGTGCGCCTATCCACGCGAAATCGTGCGCGCCGCACTCGATGTTCACGCAGCTGCCGTCATCGTCGCGCACAATCATCCTTCAGGCGTGCCCACGCCGAGCGCGGCCGACCTGGCACTGACACGGCAGTTGGGCGACGCGCTGGCGCTGCTAGAGATCCGTCTTCTGGACCATTTCATCGTGGCGGGCGACAGCGTGTACTCGCTTGCCGAGAACGGTGGGCTGTGACGCATTACAACATTTGCCCAAGATTTTGGCATGCGGGTCGCGTTCGCGTAACGCTTGCGCTATAATCCGTCCCTTCCCCGAATCTCCGACAGACGTTTCCCGCCAGGGACTCGCATCCTAATCTCTAAAAGCGATTGATTTGTCTGGGATTTTTGTGGTATCATCGCGGTCTGTCTTTTCGACTCACCTTTTTTTACACAGAATTCTGGGTTAGGAGTGCTTCATGGCACGCGTATGTCAAGTGACCGGGAAAGCGCCGATGGTCGGCAACAACGTTTCCCACGCCAACAACAAAACCAAGCGCCGTTTTCTCCCGAACTTGCAAAATCGCCGGTTCTGGGTTGAAAGTGAAAACCGCTTTGTTCGTCTTCGTATTTCGCGAGCTGGCCTGCGCCTGATCGACAAGAACGGTATCGACGCCGTTCTGGCAGATCTGCGTTCGCGCAACGCAGTCTAAGTTTAGGAGCTCATCATGGCAAAAGGCGCTCGCGACAAGATCAAGCTGGAATCGACCGCAGGTACGGGTCATTTCTATACGACCACCAAGAACAAGCGTACCCATCCGGAAAAGATGGAAATCAGCAAGTTCGATCCGGTGGCTCGTAAGCACGTGCCCTACAAGGAAACCAAGATCAAATAAGATCAACAGGTTTTCTCGTAGCAGTTCGCTGCTGCGTTCAATACCCCGCCTCTGGCGGGGTTTTTCGTTTGGGCGTCCCGAAATTTGCGACGCTACGCTATGCGTAGTCACGCAAGTCACAATTTGCCCGAAGTGCGCATAGGGTCATATGTCACGCGCGTATTGACTCGCTATACTGGCTCTCTTCCCATAACAAGAATCGCACCACCGCCGTGGCGGCGATTCGAGAGACAGCGCGTATCATGAATTTCGATGTCGTCATCGTCGGCAGTGGACTCGCCGGCCAGTCCGTCGCTCTGCATCTGGCCAGCACTTGCCGTGTGGCACTGGTCGCCAAACGCCCGATGCCCGAAGGCGCTAGCGACTGGGCGCAAGGCGGCATCGCCGCCGTACTCGACTCGACCGACAGCGTCGACGAGCATGTCGCCGACACCCTTATTGCCGGCGCGGGCCTGTGTGACGAGGCGGCTACGCGATTCATCGTCGAACACAGCCGCGAAGCCATCGAGTGGCTGATTGCTCAGGGCGTGCCTTTCACGCGTGATGACGCCGCCGAACTGGGTTTCCACCTGACGCGCGAAGGCGGCCATAGCCACCGACGCATCATTCATGCTGCCGACGCCACCGGACACGCGGTGATCGCCACGCTCACCGAGCGTGTGCGCCAGCATCCGAATATCACCCTGTTCGAAAATCATTTCGCGATCGATCTAATTACATCCGACCGGGTAGACTCGGCACCCACTGCCGGGCGTCACTGCCAGGGCCTTTATGTTCAAGACCTCGGCAGCGGCGAAGTGCACGCCATGACGGCACGGCACACGGTGCTAGCCACGGGCGGCGCGGGCAAAGTCTATCTGTACACCACGAACCCAGACACCGCGACCGGCGACGGCATCGCGATGGCCTGGCGTGCCGGCTGCCGTATCGCGAACATGGAATTCATCCAGTTCCACCCGACCTGTCTTTATCATCCGTATGCCAAGTCGTTCCTGATTACGGAAGCGGTGCGTGGCGAAGGCGGCCGTCTGGTGTTGCCGGACGGCACACGTTTCATGCAGCAACACGACCCGCGCGCCGAACTGGCACCGCGCGACATCGTCGCTCGCGCCATCGACTTCGAGATGAAGAAGCACGGCCTGGACTGCGTGTATCTCGATATCAGCCACCAAAGCCCCGAATTTCTACAGGAGCATTTCCCGACGATTTTGGCGCGCTGCGCCGAACTGGGGATCGACATCACGAAGCAGCCGATTCCGGTCGTGCCGGCGGCGCACTATACGTGCGGAGGCATCGTCACCGACATGCAAGGTCGCACCGACCTGCCCGGGCTCTATGCGGTCGGCGAAGCGACCTACACCGGCCTGCATGGCGCCAACCGTCTCGCCAGCAACTCGTTGCTCGAATGTCTCGTTCTCGGCAAGGCCACCGCAGAGGAGATTCAGCGCGGTGAGTCGACACATCCGGTAATCACGGATGTTCCCGCGTGGGATGAAAGTCGCGTTTCGGACGCCGACGAGGAAGTCGTTGTCGCGCACAACTGGGATGAGTTACGCCGCATGATGTGGAACTACGTTGGCATTGTCCGCACGACCAAGCGGCTGGAGCGAGCACAGCATCGAATCGCCCTGCTGCGCGAAGAAATCGCCGAGTACTACGCGAATTTCCGCGTGAGTCGCGATCTGCTGGAACTGCGAAATCTGGTGGATGTGGCATCGCTGATCGTTGACAGCGCGCTGGATCGTCATGAAAGCCGGGGTCTTCACTTCTCCCGGGACTTCCCGGACACCCTGCCCAAAGCCCTGCCGACGGTACTATCGCCCGCCTTACCGCGACGCATTCGCTGATTCGTCACCGTCTCGCGAAAGCCAACAAAAAGGCCGCAGGTTTTTCCCCTGCGGCCTTTGATCTTCTGCCGTGAAGCAGATGCGCACGGCTGCGCTTAGCCCACTGTCTCCAGAATCCGCATCGAGAAATCCGTGGCACGAACGTCCTTGGTGAGTCCGCCAACGGAAATCCGATCAACACCGGTCTCTGCAATCGCACGCAGCCCTTCGAGATTGATACCCCCCGACGCTTCCAGCACCGCGCGGCCATCAGCGACTCGCGCCGCTTCGCGCATCATTTCCAGCGTGAAGTTATCGAGCAGGATCGAGGTTGCACCGCACTCAAGCGCCGTTTCGAGCTCTTCGAGCGACTCCACTTCGATCTGTACCGGCGCGCCATCGGACAGTCGATCGGCGTTCGCCAGCACCTGGCGAATACCGCCCGCCGCCGCGATGTGATTTTCCTTGATGAGGATGCCGTCGTAGAGCGCCAGGCGTTGATTCGTTCCACCGCCCACACGCACCGCAAACTTCTGTGCGAGACGCAGGCCCGGTAACGTCTTGCGCGTATCGAGCACGCGCGCCTTCGTTCCTTCGACGATATCGGCATAGCGGCGCACCGCCGTTGCCACACCGGAGAGCAATTGGAGGAAATTCATCGACGTGCGCTCGCCCGTCAACAGCGCGCGCGCAGGTCCGTAGATGTCGCACACCACCGAATCGGGCGTCATGCGATCGCCTTCACGGTAGTGCCATTGAACGCGCACCGACGCATTCACGCCCTGCATGCAGCGCTCAAACCAGCGCACGCCGCACAGCACTGCCGACTCGCGCACGATGATGCGCGCATGGGCCATTTCTTCAGACGGCACAAGCAGGCCCGTCAGATCACCGGCACCGATATCCTCTGCCAGCGCCTCACGCACGTTACGCGAGAGTGCTGCCTCGAGCGGTTCGCCGAACGCGGCGAAATCCGGGGAGAGCGCCTCGTCGGTGCTCAGTGTTTTGGGTTGCGTCATTAGGCGGGACCTACACCGGAAAACAGCGCGCCATCGCGCGCGAAATCACCGCTGGTGCGCACATTCTGTTTGCGCGCTTCAGCGAACTTCAGCATACGGTCGATACAGGTATGGGCGCGACGCCCAATCTCCGCATCCACATGAATCTCATTGCTGCCGGACTCAAGCACGTCGGCCAGGTTCTGCAGACTGTTCATCGCCATCCACGGGCAGTGTGCGCAGCTCTTGCACGTGGCACTGTTACCCGCCGTCGGCGCTTCGATGAAGCGCTTGCCCGGCGCGGCAGCGCGCATCTTGTGCAGAATGCCGTTGTCCGTGGCCACGATGAACTCGGTGGCGTCCATTGTCTGAGCCGCCGCAATCATCTGCGACGTCGAGCCGACCACATCGGCCTGCTCGACCACGGAAGCCGGCGACTCCGGATGCACCAGCACCTTGGCGTTCGGAAACTCGCGACGCAGCAACTCCAGCTCGGTGCCCTTGAATTCGTCATGCACGAGGCAAGCGCCCTGCCACAGCAACATGTCGGCGCCCGTCTGCTTCTGGACGTAGCCGCCCAAGTGACGATCCGGCGCCCAGAGGATCTTCTTCCCTTGCGCGTGCAGATGCGCCACGATTTCCAGCCCGATGGACGACGTCACCATCCAGTCGGCCCGCGCCTTCACCGCGGCGCTCGTATTCGCGTAGACGACAACGGTGCGATCGGGATGCGCGTCGCAGAATGCCGCAAACTCGTCGGCCGGGCAGCCCAGATCGAGCGAACACGTCGCGTCGAGATCTGGCATCAAAATGCGCTTTTCGGGACTGAGAATCTTCGACGTCTCGCCCATGAAGCGCACGCCGGCCACCACCAGCGTCTTGGCCGAGTGGTCCCGGCCGAAACGGGCCATTTCAAGCGAATCGGCCACGCAGCCGCCGGTCTCTTCGGCGAGGTCCTGCAGGTCGGCGTCGACGTAGTAATGGGCCACCAGCACGGCGTTCTGCTCGACGAGCAGGCGTTTGATTCGGGCCTTGAGCGCCGCCCGCTCCTCCTGCGACGGCGCATCCGGGACGCGCGCCCAAGCATGGGCAACGCACGTGGCGCCGCTCGGTGCGGGGCGCTCGAATTCTACGGATTTGAGTGAGGCATTCATTTTCGCTTGGCCCGTGGGGGGGCCGGGAATGACAAAACCCCGCCGTGGCGGGGTTTCGATTATGCGTCAAAAACGGATTTCTGGCTTAGCCCGTTCACGCGTAGCGACGCAGACGCGAAGCGAATTCCTGCAGCGCGTGAATACCGCTCTGCTCCGCGCGGTGACACCAGTTCTGCAACTGGCTCAGGAGCTGTTCACGCGAGGCGTTCGAACGTTCCCAGATACCGGCCAGTTCGCGACGCAATTCGTAGTACGTCTTCACCGCGTTGCTGTGCGCGAAGATCTCGCCCAGTTGCTGCTTCTGCGGCTCTTGCAGCGAGGCTTCGTCATGATGCAGCCACTTGCGCGCGCCACGGAACAACTGGTATTCGCCGTGTTGACGCTTGTCCTTGAAGCGCGCCAGCTCTTCGCCATAAGCACGCTGGAAGGTCTTCGCGTAGCGCGCCATCACTTCGTAGCGATTCGAGAGCACGGCTTGCAACGTATCGTCGTCACACGCGGCCTTGCTCTTCGCCAGCTTCGGCGTCGGCGCAATCTTCTTCACCTTGGCCAGGCCTACCATCGACAGCAAACGGATGTACAACCAGCCGATATCGAACTCGTACCACTTGTTCGACAGCTTGGCCGACGTCGCGTACGTGTGGTGATTGTTGTGCAGCTCTTCACCGCCGATGATGATGCCCCACGGCAGCAGGTTCGTCGACGCGTCGGCGCAGTTGAAATTGCGGTAGCCCCAGTAGTGGCCCAGACCGTTGACCACGCCAGCAGCCCAGAACGGAATCCACACCATCTGCACGGCCCACACGGTCAGACCGATCGCGCCGAACAGTGCGATGTTGATAATCATCATGAAGCTCACGCCCAGAATCGGATAACGCTTGTAGACGTTATTCTCGAGCCAGTCATTCGGCGTGCCGTGGCTGAACTTGCGCATCGTTTCTTCGTTCTTCGCTTCGGCGCGATACAGCTCGGCGCCCTCGGCGAGAACCTTCCACAGACCCCGCGTTTGCGGGCTATGCGGATCTTCCGGCGTTTCGCACTTGGCGTGGTGCTTGCGGTGGATGGCAGCCCACTCGCTCGTGACCATACCCGTGGTCATCCACAGCCAGAAACGGAAGAAATGCGCAACGGCCGGATGCACGTCGAGGGCGCGGTGCGCCTGGCAACGGTGCAAATAGATCGTGACGGCGGCAATCGTCACATGAGTGGCGGCCAACGTGTACAACGTGATCTCCCAGCCGCTCCAGTCGAGCAGGCCGTTAGAGATAAATCCAAGGAGACTGTCCAGCAAAATATCACTCCAAACTAATCAATACGGTAGCAATCACGGCAACACCGCCGTGTCTTGTCTTGTCGGGCCGATGCGGCATCGATGGCCGTCGCGTCAGGTCTCGTTCTTACGCTCGCTTGACGCTTGGATTCGCTGGAGTTCGGCAAGTTGCTGAATGCCGGGGCGAGATGGGCGGAAAACGTGCCGGTGAACGTCGGTTTGTTATTGGTTTGACGGGCATTTTACCTGACGGACTGTTGCCCGTGTGTCGCCTGCCCGCCACGCATTTTGTCGCAGGTCAACCTGCACCATAGGCAAAACGGTCTACGAAGGCTTCTTTTCGCCGTCATCCGCCTGTGGTGGCGCGGGTTGCGGCACATCAGCCGGCAAATCCGGGCGATGAACGCTTGCAGCGGGCACACCGTCGGCCCAGTCGTTGAGAATGCGTATTTCGCGCTGAGCATACGGAATTTCAATACCGTGATCGCGAAAAGTGCGCCAAATCCGCATATTGATGGCCGATCGAATGCCACCGCTGCCCTGGGCCGGATCTTGCACCCAAAAACCCATTTCGAGATCCATCCCATCGGCACCGAAGTTGAGCAACAACGCCGAGGGCGGCGGATCGGTCAGCACCCGGGGAATGTCCTCTGCGGCTTTGAGCATCAGCGCCATGGCCAGTTCCACATCGGCGCTGTAAGCCACCTGCACGTTCACCTTGGCGCGCCCGCGCGTCTCCGTGAACGAGTGGTTCTGCACCACATTCGTCACGAGTTGCTCATTCGGCACCAGCGCTTCGACACCATCCAGTCCACGCACGACCGTATAACGCGTATTGATCTGCGAAACCGTGCCGTGATACGGGCTGATCGTGATCAGGTCGCCAATGCGCACCGAACGGTCGAGCAGGATGATGAAACCCGAGACGAGGTTTGACGCGATCTTCTGCAAACCGAAGCCCAGCCCCACGCCCAACGCACCGCCGAACACCCCGAGTACGGTGATGTCGATACCCACGAACGACAGCGTCGCGAGCACGGCAATCAGCGTCAGCACGCCCTTGACCAGCCGCGACATCACCACTTTCAGGTTGCCGTCGAGCGTGGTCGTGCGCATGATCCGGTCTTCGATCAGCGACCCGACCCACATCGCCAGCACGAGCGTCACGCCAACCCAGAGCAGGCCGGAGAGGATCGAGAGCAACGTCAGATGGCTCGAGCCGACCGCAAAGCGCACGCTGCCGAGCCAGTTGAGGATGTCGTCGTGCACACCCAGCACATAGGCGAGCATCGAGAGCCATGCAAACGCCGTGAACACGCGCTCGAAGACTTTCAGCAGCCCGTAGGCCTGGGGCGACGACGCAAACAGCCGTCGCGCGAGGTAGAACGCCAGATAGATGAGTGCCGTGCCGAACAGCGGCACCTCGGCCAGCCGCAGCAGTGAAACGCGCATGTGCTCCTGCAGCACCACGCGCGTGAGCGCCACGCAAATCCAACCGAACATCGGAAAGAATGAACGGCGCAGGCTCGATGAGCCCGCCCGTCGCGAGGGCGCGACACGCTCGAAATGACGGTCGAGCCGGCCGATCATCCAGCGTCGCAGCACCAAGGCGACAGCGAGCGCCGCCACCAACGCCACGCCCTGCCAGATGATCTGCGGGTCGCCGAAGTCACGAACGACGTCCCGCACCAATTTCGCGAAAGCCGGACTTTCCTGCATCGCTATCTCTCTTCTTGTCGTTAGCCGACGCCCAGAATCGACTTATGCCGAACGGCGCTCGAACACGGCGGCGAAGAAGCCGTCGGTCGCGTGGCGGTTCGGCAGCAGTTCGAGATACTTGCCCGTGTCGAGGTCGATTTTCTGCGAGGCGAGCAACTCGTTCGCCGGCAACAGGACGAAATCGGGATGCGCGGCCGCAAAGGCCTCGGCAATGGCACTGTTCTCTTCGATCAGCAGACTGCACGTAGCGTACACGAGACGGCCTCCCGGCTTCACCAGCCGGGCAGCGCTCGCGAGAATCGACGCCTGCTTCTGCGTGAGTTCCTGCACCGATTGCGGCGACTGACGCCACTTCAAGTCCGGATTGCGGCGCAGCGTGCCCAGCCCGCTGCACGGCGCGTCGACCAGCACGCGGTCGATCTTGCCCGCCAGGCGCTTGATCTTGCTGTCGTTCTCGCTATCGATCATCACCGGATAGACGTTCGACAGGCCACTGCGCGCCAGACGCGGCTTGAGCTTCGTCAGGCGCTTTTCCGAAATGTCGAACGCATACAGACGCCCCGTGGAGCGCATCTGCGCCCCGATGGCGAGCGTCTTGCCACCGGCCCCGGCACAGAAGTCGACGATCATCTCGCCGCGGCGCGGTGCGACCAACTGGCACAGCAACTGGCTGCCCTCGTCCTGCACCTCGATGGCACCGGACATGAACAGCGGGTGCTTCTGCAGCGCCGGCTTGCCCGACAGACGGATGCCATTGGGCGCGAACGGCGTCGCTTCGGCAGAGAAGCCGTCTTCACGCAGCTTGGCGAGCACGTCCTCGCGATTCGTTTTGATCAGGTTCGCGCGGCAGTCGAGCGGCGCGGGCTGGTTCAAGGCGGCGGCGAGTGCCTCGAGTTCGGGGCCTTCGAACCGCTTGGTCAGACGCTCATAGAGCCACTCCGGCAAATTGGTGCGCACGCGTGCGGAAAGGCTTGCCGGGTCGATCTGGCCGACGTGTTCGAGCCAGGTGACTTCATCGGGCGTTGCCACCAGTTGCACCGATGCCAGCCCCCGGGTGAACGCCAGCCCGAGCAGCGCCAGACGGCGCTCCAGCGGCCCGGAGCCACTTCCCGCGTGCTGACCGAATTCGAGCTTGCGACGCAGGATGGCGAAGACCGTCTCGGCCAGCACACCACGCTCGCGATGGCCCAGTTTGGCGTTGGCGCGGAAGTACGTGCTCACCAGCGTATCGGCCGGGCCGCTGAACGTCAGCACGCTGCCGAGCAGGCGCTGGGTGTGTTCGAACAGGGCGGGCGACAGGTGCTCGCCGCGCATGCGGGCCGTCTCGGCAGGCGGGGCCTCCGGGCGGCGATCGTTGCGCGAACGGTCGTAGCGGTCAGGGCGGACATAGCGCTCCTGGCGCTCGCCTGCCTGCCCCCCCTTGGACGGCTGACGGGTATCGGAGGATCGGCCGCCAGAGCGGTGGCCGGATTGATTTGCGCCATCACGGCGTTGCGGCGGGCGTGTGCTCATGCGTAGTCACCAAAAAGCCATTGCGGATCGGGCGTGCCGTCGGCCGCGGGAGTCACCGTCACGCGGCCATCGGCCACGACCAGACGGTCTTCCACGAACCAGCGCACGGCGCGCGGATAAATGATGTGTTCGAGCGGCAGGATGCGCTCGGCCAGTGTCTCGGGCGTGTCCCCCGCGTGCACCGGCACGGCGGCTTGCAGCACGTACGGGCCGTGATCCAGCTCGGCCGTCACGAAATGCACCGTGGCGCCGACGACCTTGCAGCCGGCTTCGAGCGCACGGGCGTGCGTTTGCAGGCCGGGGAAGGCGGGCAGCAGCGACGGGTGAATGTTGATGAGCCGGCCGGCGTAGCGCTCGGTAAATGCCGGGGTGAGAATGCGCATGAAACCGGCGAGCACGACCAGATCCGGTTGATGGCGGTCGATTTCGGCGGCGAGTTCGGCATCGAATGCCTCGCGGGTCTTGCCCAGGCTGGGTACCACGGCCGTGGCGATACCGTTTTCCTGCGCAAATCCGAGGCCGTCAGCCCCGGGGCGATTGGCGATGATGGCGGCCACGCGGGCCGGCCAGCCTTCTGCGGTACAGGCCCGAACGATGGCCTGCATGTTGCTGCCTCGCCCGGAAATCAGGATGACAATGTTCTTCATCGCCGGATTTTATCATTGGCGCGGCGCACCAGACACCCGATCCGCGCCGCGATGGCCCCGAAGCGTTTATAATTCAACGTTCTGCGGCGCCGCAATGTCGGATCGGCCGTCCTGCGCATCGGGCCCGGCCCGCCGTCGCAGGCCACCGGCTCCCGACCGCTGTGCCGCGTGCTTCATCCACCAACGCTCACTCAACGTCCTGTACTGACGCTTCCTTTATCGTGCGAGTCTTCCGGGGTCTACCCAACGCGCAAAGCAAAGCGCCCTGCGTGCTGACGATCGGCAACTTCGACGGCGTGCACCTGGGCCACCAGGCACTGCTCGCGCGCGTGCGCGCCGCAGCGGCTGCGCGCGGCCTGCCGGTGTGCGTGATGACGTTCGAGCCGCATCCCCGCGAGTACTTCATGCCCGATCGGGCGCCCGCGCGCATCTCCAATCTGCGCGACAAGTTCGAGGCGTTGCGTTCGCAAGGGGTCGACCGTCTGGTGGTGGAGCACTTCAACGCCCATTTCGCTGGCCAATCGCCCGAAGACTTCGTGCGCAATATCATCGTCGACGGCCTGCACACCCGCTGGCTGCTCGTGGGCGACGACTTCCGCTTCGGCGCGAAACGCGCAGGCGACATCGACTATCTGCGTGAGGCCGGACGCCGCTTCGACTTCGTCGTCGAACAGATGCCGACCATCGCGCACGACGGCGTGCGGATTTCCAGCTCGGAAGTGCGCTCCGCCCTCGCCGACGGCAACTTCGAGCGCGCCCACGCGCTGCTCGGTCGCCCGTACGCGATCACCGGCCATGTCGTCCATGGCATGAAGCTCGGCCGCAAGCTGGGCTTCCCCACGCTCAATCTGCGCATCGCCCACAAGCATCCCGCCCTGTCAGGTATTTTCGTGGTGCAGGTGCATGGTCTGGCGGACAAGCCGCTGCCCGCTGTCGCCAGTCTGGGCCTGCGTCCGACCGTGGACGACTCCGGGCGCGTGCTGCTCGAAGTGCATCTGCTCGACTTCTCCGGCGATTGCTACGGCAAGCTGGTGCGCGTGGAGTTTTTGCAGAAGCTGCGTGACGAAGCCAAATTCGACGGCCTGGCCGAACTCGAAGCCGCCATCGCGCAGGACACCCGCGAGGCCCGTGCCTACTTCGCCCATGCGCTCGACGCCAACAGCCCGAGCGCACGACGCGACTTCGCGACCTCCGCTACCGACCGAATTAGTTGATCTTCGCCCGCGTGCGCCGGCGCCCAGCGCCTCGCGCGCGGCCCGCCTCCGCCACTGGCACCTGCCCGGGCGTTGCACCTCCCGGCCCACAAGGCCTGAGCACAACGCCACCGGCGCGAGCGCCCCACACCGACATTCCAAATTCGTAGCGACTCACCATGAGCGAAAAGAAAGCCCCGAGCAAATATCCTGTCAACCTGCTGGACACGCCGTTCCCGATGCGCGGCGATCTGCCCAAGCGCGAGCCGCAGTGGATCAAGCAATGGCAGGAAAAGAAGATCTACGACAAGATCCGCGCCGCCAGCAAAGGCCGTCCGAAGTTCATCCTGCACGACGGCCCGCCGTATGCCAACGGTGACATCCACCTCGGCCACGCGGTCAACAAGATCCTCAAGGATATGATCGTCAAGGCGCGCAGCCTGGCGGGCTTCGACGCGGCCTATGTACCGGGCTGGGACTGCCACGGCATGCCGATCGAAATCCAGATCGAAAAGCAGTTCGGCAAGCACCTGCCCGTGCGCGAAGTGCAGGAAAAGGCGCGCGCCTACGCGGCGGAACAGATCGAGCGTCAGAAGCCCAACTTCCAGCGTCTGGGCGTGCTCGGTGACTGGGACAACCCGTACAAGACCATGAACTTCTCGAACGAAGCGGACGAGCTTCGTGCGCTCGCGAAGATCATGGAGAACGGCTATGTGTATCGCGGCCTGAAGCCGGTGAACTGGTGCTTCGACTGCGGCTCGGCACTCGCCGAAGCGGAAGTCGAGTACAAGGACAAGACCGATCTGGCCATCGACGTCGGTTTCGCCTTCGCCGAACCGGAGAAGGTCGCGAAGGCCTTCGGCCTGTCGAAGCTGCCGCGCGACGACGGCCACATCGTGATCTGGACGACCACCCCGTGGACGATCCCGTCGAACCAGGCGCTCAACGTCCACCCGGAGGTCGAATACGCGCTGGTCTCGACCGATCGTGGCCTGCTGATTCTCGCGACCGAGCGCGTTGAAGACTGCCTGAAGACGTACGGCCTGCATGGCGAAATCATCGCCCGCACGAAGGGGGAAGCGCTCTCGCTGATCCGCTTCCGCCACCCGCTCTCGACGGCCGACGCCGGCTACGACCGCACCTCGCCGATCTACCTCGGCGACTACGTCACGACCGATACGGGCACCGGCATCGTCCACTCGGCCCCCGCCTATGGCGTGGAAGACTTCGTGTCGTGCAAGGCGCACGACATGCCCGACTCGGAAATCCGCATGCCGGTGCTGGGCGACGGCCGCTATCAGGACAGCCTGCCGTTGTTCGGCGGCCAGTCGATCTGGGATGCCAACCCGCAGATCGTTGAAGCACTGCGCGAAGCCGGCACCCTGTTCCATTCGTTCAAGTACACGCACAGCTACATGCACTGCTGGCGTCACAAGTCCCCGATCATCTACCGCGCCACCAACCAGTGGTTCGCGGGCATGGACGTGAAGCCTGTCGATGGCGCACCGGGCGACGGCCGAACCCTGCGCGAGATCGCGCTCGCCGGCATCGAAGCCACCGAGTTCTTCCCGTCGTGGGGCAAGCAGCGTCTGCACAACATGATCGCGCACCGCCCGGACTGGACGCTCTCGCGTCAGCGCCAATGGGGCGTGCCGATGGCGTTCTTCGTGCACAAGGAAACCGGCGCGCTGCACCCGCGCACGCCAGAACTGCTCGAGGCCGTGGCCAAGCGAGTGGAGACCGAAGGCATCGAAGCCTGGCAGACGCTCGACCCGGTCGAACTGCTCGGCGACGAGGCCAAGGATTACGTGAAGAACCGCGACACGCTCGACGTGTGGTTCGACTCGGGCACCACCCACTGGCACGTGCTGCGCGGCTCGCACAAGCATGAACTGGGCTTCCCGGCCGACCTGTATCTGGAAGGCTCGGACCAGCATCGCGGCTGGTTCCACTCGTCGCTGCTCACGGCCTCGATGCTCGACGGCCACCCGCCGTACAAGGCGCTGCTCACGCACGGCTTCACGGTCGACGGTCAGGGCCGCAAGATGTCGAAGTCGATCGGCAACACGATTCTGCCGCAAGATGTCGCCGACAAGCTTGGAGCCGAAATCATCCGCCTGTGGGTGGCATCGACCGACTATTCGGGCGAGCTGTCGATCTCCGACGAAATCCTCAAGCGCGTGACCGAAGGCTATCGTCGTATCCGTAACACGCTGCGCTTCCTGCTCGCGAATCTGGCCGACTACGACCATGCGAAGCACGCGCTGCCGGCGGATCAATGGCTGGAAATCGACCGCTACGCCGTGGCGCTGACGCAGTCGCTGCAGACCGAAGTGCTCGGCCACTACGACCGCTACGAATTCCACCCGGTCGTGGCCAAGCTCCAGACGTTCTGCTCGGAAGATCTCGGCGGCTTCTATCTCGACATCCTCAAGGATCGTCTGTACACGAGCGCACCGGACGCCCCGGCGCGTCGCGCCGCCCAGAACGCGCTGTACCACATCACGCACGGCCTGCTGAAGCTCATGTCGCCGTTCCTGTCGTTCACGGCGGAAGAAGCCTGGCAAGTGTTCCAGCCGGGCAACGACACGATCTTCACCGAGACGTACTACGCTTACCCGGAAGTCGCGGAAGGCACACGTCTGCTCGAAAAGTGGCATCTGCTGCGCACGGTGCGCGGCGACGTCACCAAGGCCCTCGAAGAGGCCCGCGCGGCCGAGCAGATCGGTTCGTCGCTGCAAGCGGAAGTGGACGTGCGCGTCTCGGGCCGCAAGTTCGACGTGCTGGCAAGCCTCGGCGACGATCTGCGCTTCGTGCTGATCACCTCGGCGGCCAAGGTCACGCAAGTCGCGACCGAGACCGAGGAAGGCGTGGTCGTCACACCGTCGTCGCATCAGAAGTGCGAGCGTTGCTGGCACTATCGTGAGGACGTGGGCGCAGACGCGGCTCACCCGACCCTTTGCGGGCGCTGCGTGTCGAATCTGTTCGGCAGCGGCGAACACCGGAGCGCGGCATAATGGCAAGCAAAGCAGGCGCCCGTACGGGCGCGCGACGTAGCAACAACGGTGGCGCCCGCGGGGGTGCCGCCTATGGACTGGCACCGTGGCTCGGGATCGCGATCGTTGCGATCCTGCTCGATCAGGTCACCAAGCTCACGATTCTGAAGACGTTCCAGTATGGCGAATTCCGTCCGCTGACCTCGTTCTTCAACCTCGTGCTGGTGTTCAACAAGGGCGCGGCGTTCAACTTTCTCGCGGCCGCAGGCGGCTGGCAGCGCTGGTTCTTCACGCTGCTCGGGATCGTGGCGGCAACGGTCATCATCTGGCTGCTCAAGCGTCATAACGGCCAGAAGATGTTTTGCCTGTCGCTGTCGCTCATTCTCGGCGGCGCGCTGGGCAACGTGATTGACCGGGTGATCTATGGTCACGTGGTCGACTTTCTGGACTTCCACGTCGGCGGCTGGCATTGGCCGGCGTTCAACGTGGCCGATTCGGCCATTTGCGTGGGCGCGGTGCTGCTGGTGATCGACGAGCTGCGACGCGTACGGCGCGGCAAGTAGCGCATCAGGCATGTCCGCCGCAACGTCTGCGGCGCGATTCGCCCACACTGCCACGGCAAGTGTTGCGGATCGCAAGCAAACACCGTCGCGGCGCCCCGGAGGCGCCGCGCGGCACTTTGGAGGAGGCAATTCCCTATGGAACGCGCAGAACTTGCGGGCAAGACCATCGTTCTCGGCCTGACGGGCGGCATCGCCTGCTACAAGTCGGCGGAACTCACCCGGCTGCTCATCAAGGCTGGCGCGACGGTGCAGGTCGTCATGACCGAAGCCGCCACGCAATTCATCACGCCGCTCACGATGCAGGCGCTCTCGGGGCGTCCGGTCTTCACCAGCCAGTGGGACAATCGCGTCGACAACAACATGGCGCACATCGACCTCTCGCGCGAGGCCGACGCCATCATCATCGCGCCCGCCTCCACCGACTTTCTCGCCAAGCTCGCGCATGGCATGGCCGACGATCTGCTCTCCACGCTGTGTGTGGCACGCGACTGTCCGCTGCTGGTTGCGCCCGCGATGAACCGCCAGATGTGGGCCAATCCGGCGACCCAGCGCAATGCCACGACGCTGCGCGGCGATGGCGTGACGATCCTAGGTCCTGGCAGCGGCGATCAGGCGTGCGGTGAAATCGGCGACGGGCGGATGCTCGAGCCTGAAGAACTCTTCGAAGCCCTCGTCGGCTTCTTCCAGCCGAAACGCCTTGCCGGACACCGCGTGCTGATCACCGCCGGGCCGACCTTCGAGCCCATCGACCCGGTGCGTGGCCTGACCAATCTGTCCAGCGGCAAGATGGGCTTCGCGCTCGCCCGCGCGGCGGCGCAAGCCGGTGCCGACGTGCATCTCGTCGCCGGCCCGACCGCGCTGGCAACGCCGTTTGGTGTCACGCGCAGCAATGTCCAGACGGCACAGCAGATGTACGACGCCGTAATGGCCGACGTGGCGCACAACGACATCTTCATCGCGGTGGCCGCCGTGGCCGACTGGCGCGTGCGCGACGTGGCGCACGACAAGATCAAGAAGACGGGCGACGCTGACGTGCCGACGCTCGAATTCGTCCAGAACCCGGACATTCTCGCGGCCGTCGCCCAGTTGCCGAAGCCACCCTATTGCGTGGGCTTCGCTGCCGAGTCGGGCGATCTGGAGACGCACGGCGCGCAGAAGCGCAAACGCAAGCAGGTGCCGCTGCTCGTCGGCAACCTCGGTCCCGCCACGTTCGGGCAGGACGACAACGAAGTCATTCTGTTCGACGACGCCGGGCAGAAGCGCCTGCCGCGCGCCGACAAGCAATCGCTCGCCCGCAGCCTCATCATCGAAATCGCCGCGCGCCTCCCCTCGCGCGCGCCGGGCTGACGCTTCCTCGGTTTTCCGTCTGCCATCGTCGTTGTCCGGCGATGATGGCAGACGGGCAGCAACGTCAGACTCACAGAATTACGGCATTACGGCATTACGGCATCACGGCATCACGGCATCACGACCTGACGCCTCAGCATTTCGGCTCTCGGGCCATCGAACACGATAACAATCAAAATGACGCAACCTCCTACGACCGCCCGGCCGGCTGTCAGTGTCTACGGGACACTGAGCATGCTCGCCGCGATCATGTTCTTTGGTTTCATGACGATCGGCATGCCGCTGCCCGTGCTGCCGGTCTACGTGCACGAAACCCTCGGCTACGGCTCTGTCGTCGTGGGGGTGACCATTGGCATCCAGTCGGTCGTCACGCTGTTGCTGCGCTCCTATGCGGGACGCACCGTCGACACCCGTGGCCCGCGCCGCGCCGTGCTCACCGGCCTGTGCGGGTGTGCCGCGGCGGGCGTGCTGTATCTCGTTGCGTCGATGGTGCCGGCCCCCGCGCTCGCGCTGGGCATTCTGATCGCCGGACGTGTCGTGCTCGGCTTCGGCGAGAGCCTGATCCTCACCGGCGGCATGTCGTGGGGCATCGGACTACTGGGGGCGGCCCACGCGAGCAAGGCCATTTCGTGGCAAGGCGTGTCGATGTACACAGCGCTCGCCATCGGCGCCCCGTTCGGCGCTTATCTGCTGGAAGCGGCAGGCTTTACCGTGGTCTCGGTCGTGAACATTGCCCTGCCCGCCGTGGCATTCGCCATCGCGCTGCGTCTGCCGGCGGCGGCCCCTGTGGGCGGCCATCGCCTGCCGTTTCTGCGCGTCGTGGGCCTCGTGTGGCGTCCGGGCCTGGCCATGACGCTGGGCAGTATCGGTTATGCCGTCATCGCCGCCTTCATCACGCTTTACTACGCGAGCCACGGCTGGTCGGGGGCCGCTTACGCACTCACGCTCTACAGCGCCTGCTTCATCGGCATGCGGGTTCTGCTCGCGCACGCGGTCGATCGCTTCGGCGGACGCCGCGTCGCCATGTGCTCGCTGGTATTCAGCGCCATCGGTCAGTTTCTGCTGTGGGGGGCGGTAAGCCCTGGCATGGCCCTCGTGGGCGCGGGACTGACCGGTGTGGGCTTCTCGCTGGTCTTCCCTGCCCTTGGCGTGGAAGCGTTGCGACAGGTGCCCCCGCAGAATCGTGGTGCGGCGCTGGCGGCCTATTCGGCGTTCTTCGATCTCGCGCTCGGTCTGATCGGACCGATGGCCGGACTCGTTGCCAACTATTTTGGCTATGCCTCGATCTTCCTGTGTGGCGCCCTCGGCGGCATCGTGGCCATTCTGATGATTGCGCGCCTGCCGCATGCGGGCCCCGGCACGGCACCGGCGGACTCGTCCGCCGGGAGCGGCCACTGACCTATTGGATGAGGCGTCGACGGGCCACTATCGTCGATTCTCGTCGACCTGGAGCATCGAACTCATGTCGCAAACGTCTTCTGCTCGCATCAAGCTGTCGGTCCTCGATCAGACGCCTGTGATTCACGGCCATAGCGTGGCCGACGCCATCGCGGCGACCGTTGAACTGGCACAAGCGGCCGACGAACTCGGCTACACGCGCTACTGGTGTGCAGAGCATCACGGGCTGCGCGGCGTGGCGAACCCCGCGCCGGAAGTGATGATCGCGCGGCTTGCCAGCGTGACGAAACGACTGCGGGTCGGCTCCGGTGGCGTGATGCTGCCGTATTACAGCCCGTTCAAGCTGGCCGAGCAATTCCTGATGCTGGAGGCGCTGTTTCCGAATCGCATCGATCTGGGGGTCGGGCGCGCGCCCGGCGGCGACATGCGCACGGCACGCGCAGTCGCGAAAGGCCCCTACGACGCAGGTGAGCACTTCCCGCAACAGGTGGCCGAGTTGGCGGGTCTCTTCAATGGGACGCTGGCCGACGATCATCCCTACCGGGGTGTGCTGCTGCAACCGGCGGTGCAAACGCGTCCCGAGTTGTGGGTGCTGGGCTCAAGCGAATTCGGTGGCCTGCTCGCCGCGCAGCTTGGCTTGCGCTACTGCTTCGCTCACTTCATCAACGCCCACTACGGCCATCGCGTGACGCAAGCGTATCGTGAGCGCTTCACGCCGGGGCAACTGGACAAGCCGTACTGCTCGGTGGCGCTTTTCGTCATCTGCGCCGATACCGACGCGCAAGCCGAGGCTCTCGAAGCCGGCGTCGATCTGCGCCGCGTACAGATGGCATACGGCATGAACGAACCGATTCCGAGCCTTGAGCAGGGCGCCGAGGCGAAGCCGCAGTATCGCGAGCGGGAATTGTCCGTGATTGCACG
This sequence comes from Pandoraea sp., assembly GCA_031291335.1. Lineage (GTDB taxonomy): Bacteria > Pseudomonadota > Gammaproteobacteria > Burkholderiales > Burkholderiaceae > Pandoraea. The sequence continues at coordinate 36,482 of JARLJF010000183.1, forward strand.
CGAGAAGCCCCGTAGTATCATCGGCACCCCGGAGCGCGTCACTGAGCGCGTGCTGGCATTGCAGGAACAGTTTGAGGCCGACGAAATCATCGTGCTGACGGTCGCCGGTAGCTATCGCGCCCGCCTGCGTTCGCACGAATTGCTCGCACAGGCGTTTTCGCTGCGCGCCGCCGACAGCGATTGAGCGCCACCGAGCTTTCCGCTTCCCGCTTTCCGCCTTCCCGACTGAATTTTCGACAGAACTACGCCATAACGCCATGAAACTCGACGTCAAGATCCTCGACGAACGCCTGCGTTCGCAACTGCCCGCCTACGCTACGCCGGGCAGCGCCGGTCTCGATCTGCGGGCGTGCCTCGACGCGCCGCTGACCATCGCACCGGGCCAGACCGTGCTCGTGCCGACGGGCCTCGCGATCCACCTGGCCGATTCGGGCTACGCCGCGCTGATCCTGCCGCGCTCCGGCCTGGGCCACAAGCACGGCATTGTGCTTGGCAATCTGGTCGGGCTGATCGACTCGGATTATCAGGGTCAGTTGATGGTCTCGACCTGGAACCGTGGCAATGAGCCGTTTGTGCTGAACCCGTTCGAGCGTCTCGCGCAACTGGTGATCGTGCCGGTCGTGCAAGCCGAATTCAATCTGGTGGACGAATTTCCCGAGAGCGATCGCGGTGCCGGTGGCTTCGGCAGCACGGGCAAGCACTGACGTCTCGCCGTCGCATCGTCGCATCGACGCGCAACGTCCCAAAAGAAAAGCGCCGCATGAAGCGGCGCTTTTTTATTGCTGCGAGATGCGTTGGCGATTACTCGACTTCGGCAGCTTCCGGCTGTGAACGGGTGTTGCCGTCTTCGGGGAAGGACAGTTGCACCTGATCGTGCTCGTCCAGATCGACGGTGACACGGCCACCGCTGGTCAGACGCCCGAACAGAAGCTCGTCGGCCAGTGCACGACGGATCGTGTCCTGGATCAGACGCTGCATCGGACGCGCACCCATGAGCGGATCGAAGCCCTTCTTCGAGAGATAGGTCCGAAGCTTGTCGGTGAAGACCACTTCGACCTTCTTCTCATGCAACTGATCTTCCAGTTGGATAAGGAACTTGTCGACCACGCGCAGGATGATCTGCTCGTCGAGCGGCCTGAAGCTGATGATCGAGTCCAGACGATTACGGAACTCCGGCGTGAACATGCGCTTGATGTCGGCCATTTCATCGCCGGCCTGACGCTCGTTCGTAAAGCCAATGCTCGCGCGGTTGATCGTCTCGGCGCCCGCGTTGGTCGTCATGATGATGATGACGTTGCGGAAATCTGCCTTGCGACCGTTGTTGTCCGTCAGCGTGCCGTGGTCCATCACCTGAAGCAACACGTTGAAGATGTCCGGATGCGCCTTCTCGATTTCGTCGAGCAACAGCACGCAATGCGGCTTCTTCGTGATGGCCTCGGTCAGCAACCCGCCTTGATCGAAACCGACATAGCCCGGCGGCGCGCCAATCAGACGGCTCACCGCGTGACGTTCCATGTACTCCGACATGTCGAAGCGAATCAGCTCGATGCCCAGCGTGAACGCGAGTTGCTTGGCGACTTCGGTCTTGCCGACGCCCGTCGGGCCCGAGAACAGGAACGCGCCGATCGGCTTGTCCGTCTTGCCCAGCCCGGCACGCGACATCTTGATCGCCGCAGCCAGCGCGTCGATGGCCGGGTCCTGCCCGAACACCACGCTCTTGAGGTCACGATCGAGCGTCTGAAGCTTGCCGCGGTCATCCGCCGATACGCTCTGCGCCGGAATACGCGCAATTTTCGAGACGATCTCTTCGATCTCACCCTTGCCGATCGTCTTCTTCTGCTTGGACTTCGGCAGAATGCGCTGCGCAGCACCGGCTTCGTCGATCACGTCGATCGCCTTGTCAGGCAGGTGGCGATCCGTGATGAACTTGGCCGACAGCTCAGCCGCCGCCGAAAGTGCGCTCGACGAGTACTTCACGCCGTGGTGCTCTTCGAAACGTGACTTCAGTCCGCGCAGGATCTGAACCGTCTGCTCGACGGTCGGCTCGTTCACGTCGATCTTCTGGAAACGACGCGACAGGGCCGCATCCTTTTCGAAGATGCCGCGGTACTCGGTGAAGGTCGTGGCCCCAATGCACTTGAGCTGCCCCGACGACAACGCCGGCTTGAGCAGGTTCGATGCATCGAGCGTGCCGCCCGACGCGGCGCCTGCGCCAATCAGCGTGTGAATTTCGTCGATGAACAGGATCGCATTGTTGCGCTCCTTGAGTTCCTTGAGCACCGCCTTCAGGCGCTGCTCGAAGTCACCGCGATACTTCGTGCCGGCGAGCAACGCGCCCATATCCAGCGAGTAGACCGTGGCGTCCTGCAGAATTTCCGGCACTTCACCGCGCGTGACGCGCCAGGCGAGTCCTTCTGCGATGGCGGTCTTGCCCACCCCGGCTTCGCCGACGAGCAGCGGATTGTTCTTGCGACGGCGGCACAGCACCTGCACCACGCGCTCGACTTCCGGTTCGCGTCCGATGAGCGGATCGATCTTGCCGTCACGCGCCATCTGGTTGAGGTTCTGGGTGTACTGCGCGAGCGGGCTTTCCTTGGTGTTGGCGCCCTCTTCACCCTCGACACTTCCCTCGCCCGTCTTGGCCGATTCGCCGGCCGCACCGGTCTTGGTAATGCCGTGGGAGATGAAATTGACGACGTCCAGACGCGTCACGCCCTGCTGTTGCAGGTAGTAGACGGCATGGGAGTCTTTTTCACCGAAGATCGCGACCAGCACGTTCGCACCCGTCACTTCCTTCTTGCCATTGGAAGTGGACTGTACGTGCATGATGGCGCGTTGAATCACACGCTGGAAACCCAGCGTGGGCTGTGTGTCGACCTCGTCGCTACCTGGCACCGTCGGCGTATTGTCGGCGATGAAGTTGCGCAGGTTCTGCCGCAAATCGTCGAGATTTGCTGCGCAGGCGCGCAACACTTCGGCAGCGGTCGGGTTATCCAAAAGAGCGAGCAACAGGTGCTCGACCGTAATGAATTCGTGTCGTGCCTGGCGCGCTTCCATAAACGCCATGTGCAGGCTGACTTCCAATTCCTGGGCAATCATGCTTCCTCCATCACGCACTGCAGCGGGTGCCCGGACTGCCTTGCATGGCTAACAACTTGCTCAACTTTGGTCGCCGCGACGTCGCGCGTAAAGACCCCACAAACTCCCCTGCCCTCACGGTGGACCTTGAGCATGATCTGCGTAGCAGACTCCCGGTCCTTATTAAAATATTCCTGAATGACCATCACCACGAACTCCATCGGGGTGAAATCGTCGTTCAACAGTACCACCTTGTACATCGATGGCGGCTTGAGCTGTTGCTCTTGCCGCTCCTGTACGGTGTCGTCATGCGTTGTCGGTAAGGTTGCCATACGTGGATTCTAAACAACTCCCGGGTGCAGGAAGCAATCGGAGCCCCTATTGCCGCCTGCCGTCCGGTAGTCCACCGGAATGCCAACACTCGTCGATTAGCGCGCGCGTTGTCCAGCAAGGCGCCGCAGCCCCGACCATCGGGGGTGCCACACCCATATGAGTCAGCTTAACCCAAATTTCAAGAGCGTGTCTCTGCACCCCTTATACCCTCCGAGATATAAGGGTAAAACCTGATCGAACACAAGTTCTATCGTTGAAAAAGGGCTTGACACTATTGGTCATTACCGAAAACAATCATCGTGGCGCTTTTCCTCTATAAGTGTTTTAAAAGAAAAGATGCCTGGGTGAGCCTAAGAAGCCGCCGCCAGCCGGCGGGTTTTTCAGATGTGCTCGTTGTTGCGGTGATATGTAGTAGTCGTAATTGTTTAGGGGAAGTTTGTATGGCAACCGGTACGGTCAAATGGTTTAACGACGCCAAGGGTTTTGGTTTCATCACGCCGGATGAGGGTGGCGAAGATCTGTTCGCTCACTTCTCGGCAATCCAGATGAACGGCTTCAAGACCCTCAAGGAAGGTCAAAAGGTGCAGTTCGATGTCGTACAAGGCCCGAAGGGCAAGCAGGCTTCGAACATCCAGGCTCCTGCCTGAGGCAACACCTTTTCGACGCATTGGAAACCCGGCTTCGGCCGGGTTTTTTATTGCGCCGCAACAATATGCGCACCATAGTGAAACATTTTGGATCCGTTTTTGAATGCAAAACGTAGCGCAACTTTCCACTCCGCGCTGGAAACTTCCCGGAATTTAACTGCGTTTAATCCCTTATAAAGTTTCATCAATCGCAATATTCCACTCCGTTATTAAAATAACGCCTGTCACTCCTGCGTTGCGGAAACCAATTACGCAATTACCTGAATTGACTAAGTATTCCTACGCAGTCATCCAGTCGACCATCATCCCCAAGTCAGACGCCGTGCATCCGGGAAAAATAAGCTTTTAACCAATCCGAAAGCAAACCCGGCGGGTCAGGCACGCGTCAAAATAAATCACTTGTTTTACGAATGACACAAATGCTCCAACCGATCCTGGCGCCCTTGGGGCGACGGGCCGGTGCACGGCAGGCCAGCGTCCTGACGTAGAAATGCGACGGGCCGCCCGTAGGCAGCCCGTTTGGAAACTTTCCCCTAATGTGGGAAGGCAAGAAGGATAGCGGCGAGTACCTCAGCCCAGATCGACGTAGACCTTGTCGGCCTCGATACGAATCGGATAGGTTCTCACGGCTTCGGTGAGCGGTGCGCACATGGCGGCGCCGGTTCGCACATCGAACTTGCCCTGATGCAGCGGACACTCGATCTCGTGCCCTTCCAGAAAACCGTCGCACAGGCGCGCGTTGCCGTGAGTGCACACGTTATCGGTTGCAAACACCTCGCCGTCAACGCCGTACAAGGCGATGTCCCGCCCCGCCACGACCAGACCGACGACATCGTCCTCGGGAATCGCGTCGCGCGACGCCACCTCAATCCAGTTACCGCTCATGATTTGCCTCGCTTCAGATCGGGTAGATCAGCGAGTTGGGAATCATCTCGCTGTCGAAAATGCATTGGCGCGACGCGAACTTCCATCCGTCGGCCGTTTGTTTCACGATGTCGAGATAGCGCCCGACCGACAGAATGTCGGTGAGCTGATCCGGCTTCGTGCGAAATACCGCGTAGTTGGCTTCGACGTGCAGCGTGTCGCCGTCGAGTTGCCGGATGGCCGGCAATCCGATCACGTGTCGCTGGTAGTACGGGTCGTGAAACAGTGTGTCGCGAATTCCGTAGATGCGGTCGCGCAGCATGCCCTTGCTCTCGAACGACAGCGTGGCCAGCGGCAACCCCATCTCGAAGTTCTCACGCGGCTGAATGCGATAGACGCAATCGTCCAGAAAGAAGTCGGGCCAGGCGTCCCATTGTTGCGTGTCGAGCGCCGCCGCATAGGCGGCATTGAGTTCGATCACGGCTTGAAACGTTGCAAAATCCACCATCGTGTCGCCTCCTCAAACGCCCATGACGCGGCGCCAATAGGCGTACATGCCGCGAATCAAGGTTTCCGTCACCATATGCTCGGTGTTCTCCACGCCAGTGCCGCCCAACTCGGCGATCACGCGGTGCCAGGGCTTCTGCGTGAAGCCCTCTTGCGAGCACTCGATGGCCTCGCCGTCGTCGGCCGACACGAAGCCCGCCGGGCCGAACAGATTGGCCTGACGCAAGCGGCGCTGCGTCATCTCTTCGGTATCGTCTTCGAAGCCGAAATGCGTCCAGACGAAGTCGAACGAATCAGGCCCGCGTGGCTGGATGTGACGCGTCGACACGGAGTTGACCTGCTGTTGCAGGATCACGCTGGGGAACAGCGTCATGAGTACCGCCGTCGGCCCCTTCCACCAGTCTTCCTGCACGATGTCGAGAAAGCGCATGTCATTGAGCGACATCGATTCCTTGAAGCTCGACACCCCCGACGTCACCTCGCCGCCACCGCCCTGTCCGCGCGTTGAAATCATTGCCGCATGACGCCCGTGCTCATCCATCACCAGACGGGATTTGTTATCGGCACGCCATAACCCGAACGTGACAAACCACGTGTGCAGCAGTCCGGGGTGATACGGGTCCTTGATGTTCTCCTGCATCAGCTTCCAGTTCCCTGGAATGCGCTGCTTGTTGTAGCCGAGGAGTTTGAGCTTTCGACCGTCGAAGAGGCGATCGAAATACGCGCAGATGTCCGGCCCGAGAAAATCTTCGAGCGATTCAATGTCGTGATCGAACGACGCAAAGATCACACCGCCGCGCGTGGCGACCTTCAGCTTGGTGAGACCGTGATCTTCCGGCCTGAAGTCCTTCGGCATACCGCCATTGACCTTGCCGTCCTGCTTCACACCGCGCCGGAAAGGCACGCCTTGCAGATTGCCCTTCAGGTCGTAGTTCCACTGGTGATACGGGCAGTGAAAGTCCGTACGGTTGCCGCGCTTTTCGCGGCAGAACTTCATGCCGCGATGGGCACACACGTTCTCGACGACGTTGACTTCGCCCGACGCATCTCTCGTCACGATCACGGAGCGCTCGCCGATCGCCGTGCGCTTGAAATCGCCCGGATTCGGCACCTCGGCTTCCAGCCCGACGTAGTTCCAGTGGTGGCGATAGAAGCACGCGTCCAACTCACGGCGATACAGTTGTTCGTCGGTGTAGACGCGAAATGGAATGCGGCTCGAGCCCTCGGTGGGCCAGAGGTCCGAGGGCTGAGCGCCGGTGGACTGCGCCGGGTCCGGCCCGGTCTGCGGTGTTGTACTCACGATCGTCTCCTGAGGGGGGATGCGGGGAATGCAGGCAATGCAAACGAACGGGGAAGCACGGTCGGACGGGAGGTGTCCTGCCCGTCATGCCGTCATGCCGCCTTGGCGTAAAACGCGTCGGCATAGATATGCGCGCCATCGATGCCGCGCTCGCGCAGCAGCCGGGTGGCGGCGTCGACCATGGGCGGTGCGCCGCAGAGATATGCACGCCAGCCGGCAAGCGCATCAGGGGCCGCATAGTCAGCGGCAATCGCTTCGGTGACGTGACCGAGACGGAACGCCTGATCCGCCTGCCCTGGGGCATCGGTCGTTGTTACGACGTGCAGACGAATGGCGTCGTGGCGCGACGCCAAATCGCGCAGCCACGCGAGGCCATACACGTCGGCCGGAGAACGCGCGCCCAGATAGATCTCGATGGGGTTGTGCATGCCACGCGCGAGCGCGCCGCGCACGATCGACAGCACCGGTGCCAGCCCGGTCCCCCCCGCCACGCAGAGCATCGGTCCGTCGTGGCGCGTGCGCAGATACGACGTGCCGAGCGGCCCCGACACCCGCACGGCATCCCCAACCTTGAGCTGTTCGTCGACGTAGCCGGTCACGGCGCCGCCGGGCACCCGGCGAATGTGGAATTCGAGCGTGTCGTCGGCGTCCAGTCCCGCCATCGAATACGGCCGGACGTGCGCAGGCGTGAATTGCAGCGTGGCGTACTGGCCGGGCGAAAAGCTGAGCGGCTTCGCGGGCTTGAGCACCAGACGCTTGATATCGTGCGTGAGCGGCTCGATGGCGAGCACCGTCGCCTTGAGGATCTTCGCGGGATGCACGACCACTTCGTCGACTTCCGGCAATTCGATTTCGCAGTCGCCCTGCACCGTGGACTGACACGCGAGCACGTATCGCGCGGGGTCTGCACTGTCGTCGTGATGGCGATACTCGACGCCATCGGCTTCCTGCACGTCCCCCGAAATCACGCGGCAGCGGCAAGTGCCGCAACGCCCCGACAAGCAACTGTACGAAATCGGGATCTGGCGATCGGTAAGCGCTTTCAGCAGGTTGTCGCCCGGCGCGATATCGAGGCGCTCGCCGAGTGGCCGCACGTGAACTTGCATGGGGATTGTCTCCGTTATTTCGGTCTCGTCGACCTCGTCGGCACCGTCAACACTTGCCGGGCACCGCATCTGGCGTTCAAACGCCGTTTGCAAGAAGCATCGCGCACCCCGCGATATAAACCAATAGAATCTCGTTTATATCGCCCATAGATTTCAGTGATTTCACTGATCGTCGAGACACACCGCCCCATGGATCTGCATTCCGTCGACCTGAATCTGCTCGTGGTCTTCCAGCATCTGTACAACGCGAGGCGCGTTTCCCGCGTGGCCGAGGCGCTTGGTGTTACGCAACCTGCGGTTAGCAATTCCCTCGCGCGTCTCCGCAAGTTGTTCAACGACGAGCTATTCGTCCGCACCTCGCGGGGCATGCTGCCAACGCCAATGGCCATCGAACTCGCCGAACCGGTGGCAGCGGCGCTGGATGCATTGCATGGTGTCTTCAACCGTCAGCTCGCTTTCGACCCGGCAACGAGCCGGCGCGCGTTTCAGATCGCCATGACGGATATCGGTGAGGTGCACTTCCTGCCGAAGCTCATGCATGCGCTCGGCGAGCAGGCGCCGGGCATTACGGTCAGCACGGTGCGCAATACGGCGGTCAATTTGCGGGAAGAGATGGCGGCGGGTCAGGTGGATCTTGCGGTGGGGCATCTGCCCGATCTCACGGCTGAGTTCTTTCAGCGACGCCTGTTCCGGCAGAAGTATGTGTGTATGTTCCGACCAGGGCATGCGCTCGACAAACCGAAGAAGTCACGCATGGCGCGTGAGGATTTCGAGCAGGCGGAACAGGTGATGGTGATCGCCGCAGGAACCGGCCACGGACAGGTGGACGACTTCATGGCACGCGCCCACGTGCAACGCAACATCCGGCTGCGCGTACCGCATTTCGTCGCGCTTGCCGACATTCTGCACGCCACCGATCTCATTGCGACCGTGACCGAGAAGTTCGCCCAGCGCAGCGCACGGCACTTCGGCTTGCGTTACGTCGACCATCCGCTGGATTTGCCCGACGTGCAGATCAACCTGTTTTGGCACGCGCGTTATCACCAGGAGCCGGCGAGTCAGTGGATGCGTACGCTGCTCTTCGATCTGTTTTCGGAGTGACGCTCGGAGTGAGCTTGGAATCGATGCGCGACGCTCAGCGTCCGTGCCAGGTTTCCCACATTCCGCGCCAGAACGCGTTGGCGTTTCGACGCGCCCGCCAACGCAGGTTTGGCAACGAGACGGCAAGCCATTGGTCGGTGGCATCGATGCGTCGCTCGCCGAAACGGTGCGGTGCATTGAAGAGATCGAGATAGGCTTGACGGTAGTACTGCACCATCGCTTCATCGCGGTAGTAGGTCTCCATCCAGCGGCGCGACGCCGCCCCGATCTGCGCACGCAGCGGCGCATTCTCGAGCAACTCCACCAGCGGCGCCTCGGCCGCCTCCAGCGGCACGTCGACCCACGGAAGATCGCATGCCCCGGTCATACGGCGAAGCTGCGCCTGCACGCGATTGTCGAGATGCCCGAGCGTCGGCTTGCCCTGCGACAGCGCTTCAAGCCCCGAGAGGTGATAGTTGCCCGTGACGCATTCGTCCAGCGCAATGGCCGCGCCTTGCTTCAGGCGCAAGCACTCGTCATGCGGCACCCCCATGATGAGCCGGACTTCACACAGCCCGCGTCGCTCAAGCCGGCGCAGCAACCGCAGCGTCTGCGGTGCCCCCTTCGTCTCCCAGCGCTTGCGCCAGCCGGACGAAGCACCGCTAGGCGAAAAGACGACCACAGGACGGCCCGTCTCGCCCGGACATTCGGGTTGCGGCATGTACCGCGCATCGTCAAGCGGCACGATGTTGGGCACCACCCGCGCAAAGGGATAGAAGCGCTCGGGCCCCTGAGCGATGACAAGTTGAGGCAGGGGATCGTTGACGATGCGCTCACGCATGGCGGCGTCTTCGCGACTCCACAACTCTGGCGCTGAGTGAAACTGGCGGATCAATCGCTTATTGCCGAAACGACTTGGAAAGTCGGCGCCAAACGTCGTCTCCATCGGAAATATCTGATGAATGTGGATGACATCGGCGGCGGCGATGACGTCGAGGGCCTCTTCGCGATGGCGTTGCCAGTCGAGGTCGACGGCGAAAGTGCGCGACGCATAGGCCCTGGCGTCGTAGACGACGTGACGCGCGGCGATATCGGTGTGCCGGTTCAGCGCCGAGACAATGTTGCCCGGACTGCCGGCCACCGGCGTATGGGAGACGTGGACGACCTTCATTCGCGCAGTCTATGTCGCCGCGCCACGCCCGGGGGCGCCGTGGCGCACCGCGCAACTTACATGCCGTTACGCCGGTAATACATCGCCCCCCCGGGGCCAACGTGACGCGCGAACTGACGAGAGCCGACGAGAGCCGCCGAATGCCCCCGCAAGGCAGCAAAGATGCGGGATGTCGCGCCGTTTCTCGGGACTTACCGACCTCTCGCGCCGTCAGACAGCCCGCAGTTCGACCTTGCACGCCGTTGCAATTCTTACGCCAACATTCACATGGCGCGGGCGTCGAATTCAGACGATGCTCACGCGCTGTAACCGCCATCGATGGTGAGACTCGCGCCAGTCACAAAGCGGGCTTCCTCACTGGCGACATAGGCCACCATCGCCGCAATTTCCTCCGGACGCGCGTGATACTTCAGCGCCATCAGATCATGCATCGACGCGGCGAAATCACCTTCGGCAGGGTTCATGTCGGTATTCGTCGGCCCCGGCTGCACGTTGTTGACGGTGATGCCTCGCGCACCGACATCACGCGCCATGCCTTTGACGAGGCCGACCAGCGCCGCCTTGCTCATCGCGTAAGTCGCACCGCCATCGATCGGAATGCGTTCCGCGTTGCACGAGCCAATGTTGATGATGCGTCCGCCCTCGCCCATGTGCGCGAGCGCCGCTTTCGATGCGACGAACACCGCACGTACGTTCACGCCCAGCATGCGATCGAAGTCTTCCAGTGCGAGGTCGGCGACCGAACCGCGCGTAAACACACCGGCGTTGTTCACCAGAATGTCGATCTTGCCGAGTTGGCGCGCGGCGTCGTTCACCGCTTGGGTCAGGGCGGCGGCATCGTTCGCGTCGGCGAGCAAGGCGATGGCGCGACCGCCCGCCGCCTGAATGCGGGCGACGAGGTCCTCGGCCGCCGCTTTCGATCCCTTGTACGTAAAGGCGACGGCGGCGCCGTCGTCGGCGAATCGCTGCACGATGGCTGCGCCAATACCGCGCGAGCCACCCGTCACGAATGCCACTTTGCCTTGAAAATTCGTTGCCATGATGTTGCTCCACTGGTTGAGAAGTGAAGCCAGTATCGGTGGCGAATTGCATCGCAACTAGACCATAATACCTATCATCAATTTCAACCATATGGAATAGATGAAATGGATGCTCTCCATCTGATCGAGTCCTTCGTCCTCAGTGCGCGGGCGGGAAGTTTCTCGGCAGCGGCGCGTCGCCTCGGCATGACGCCTGCGGCGGTGAGCAAGAATGTGGCTCGCCTGGAAGCGCAGCTCGGCGTGCGGTTGTTCCACCGCAGTACCCGAAGCCTTACGCTCACGGCAGGCGGTGAGCGTTTTCTGCTCGACGTAGACGGGCCGTTTGCCGCGTTGACCGATGCCTTTTCGCGCGCCGCCGAGGGGGAGGGAAAGCCGTCCGGCATGCTCAAGGTGAGCGTGGCGCACTCGTTCGGCCGCCAGTACTTGTTGCCGCTGCTCGGCGACTTTCTCGCGCGCTATCCGGACATCGTGCCCGACTGGCGGTTCGACAACCGAAGTGTGGACGTGGTGGCCGAAGGCTTCGACGCGACGATCGGCGGCGGCATCGAACTCACGCCCGGCGTCATTGCGCGTCGGCTTGCTCCGACGTATGCCGTGATCTGTGCGTCGGCGCAGTACATGGCCGGACGCCAGCCGCCGAAGCACCCGTCGGATCTGGCTGCGTACGACGCGGTGATCCGGCGCTCCGGCATGTCGGGACGTCTGCGTGCCTGGGACCTGCGCAATGCGATAGGGGAACGCGTGAACATCGAGGCGCGGACCCGCATGATCTTCGACGATCCGGAGGCCATGGCACACGCCGTTGCGCTGGGCTATGGCGTGGCGTTGCTGCCGATGCCCCATGCGGCACCGCTGTTGGCGTCAGGTCGCATTCAGCGGCTGCTGCCCGGCTGGTTCGAGGAATACGGCGGGGTGTCCATCTACTACTCGAACAAGAAACTGTTGCCGTTGCGAACACGTGTATTCGTGGATCACGTCGTCCAGGCGTTCGAACAACAACGTCTCGCGGCCTGTTTCGACGGACGGTGAGGCCGCGCCATGGTGACGAAACCCGGCACCGGAGGCAAACATCGATCAGCGATCAGCGACTGGCACTCAGCGATGCGAGAGGATATTGAGCAGACGGCCTAGTGGGTCGCGCACGTAGAAGCGTCGCACACCCCAGGGTTCATCCACGGGTCCGTATTCGATGGCGATGCCGGCGTCGTGCATACGTGCCAGTGCGCTGTCGACGTCGTCGACTTCAATCGAGAGATCGGGTACCGGTGTACCGTTGCCGCCCTCAGTGGCGATGCTGAGCTGCACGTTCATCTTCGACGCATTGCCGTAAGTGGCAATCCAGCCGTGATCCATCAGCAAATCCAATCCCAGCAGATCGCCGTAGAAGCGTTGCGCTGCTTGCAGCGCTTGCGGCGACGGCGCAGCGAGGTTGGCAACGATGCGATTGACCTTCATTCCTCATCCTCCCGCGAATGGCGTAGGGAAAACACGCGGGAAGCGTAGCACGATGGCCAAACGTGTCCGTTCCTTGCGTTGTGTGCACGCATGCACTGTAATGAAAGTGTCGTGTCGACGGCTGGTACAGGCCAAGAGAAGGCCCACGCGTCGGCCGCCAGGGGGGTGGGGAGGTCCGTCATGGACACCACAGGAATTGCGTTGCGCATCATGGCATTCATCGCGTGCGTGTTGAGTGCGAGCGCGGCGCAGGCACAAGCAACATACCCTCCACCAACCCTTGAGGTCGACGTTGCCGTCGGCCAGAAGATCGCGATCTGGGTACAGCCCAACTACAGCGTGCTATGCCGCTCTCTGGGGCAGCCTACCTTCCAGCTCGACTCAACCCCGGCCCTCGGTGAGGTCTCATCGGAATGGATCGATTACACGGTACCGAACGGTCAACGGTGTGAAACGATGCGCTTCCCGGGCCTGATCGTCTGGTATCAGGCAGGGCAGACGCCGGGCACCGACGTCGTTGTCTGGACGGTCGGCTTCCCCCGCGAACTCACCAGTCGTGTACCCAGCTCGGGCGACCATCGCGTGACCACGACCATCGTTGTGCGCTAGCTGGCGCGCTCACTTTGACGAACCCCGGCGAGCGGCGCTGCACCGGGGTTTGCTTACGGGTCAAGGCGTCAGGCTCGAAGGCCGCAAGTCATCACATGTTATCGATCAGCACGGCGCCAAAACCGGAGCACGACACTTGCGTTGCACCTTCCATCAGGCGAGCGAAATCGTAAGTCACCTTCTTCGACAGAATCGATTTTTCCATCGACGCGATGATCAGGTCCGCCGCTTCGGTCCAGCCCATATGTCGCAGCATCATCTCTGCCGAGAGAATCTCCGACCCCGGATTCACGTAGTCCTTGCCCGCATACTTGGGCGCCGTGCCGTGCGTCGCTTCAAACATCGCGACCGAGTCGGACAGGTTCGCGCCCGGCGCGATGCCGATACCGCCCACCTGTGCCGCAAGCGCATCAGAAACGTAATCGCCGTTCAGGTTGAGCGTGGCGATCACGTCGTACTCGGCCGGACGCAGCAGAATCTGCTGCAGGAAAGCATCCGCGATCGAGTCCTTGATGATGATGTCTTTGCCCGTCTTGGCGTTCTTCACTTTGCACCACGGGCCGCCATCGATCTCCGTCGCACCGAATTCGTTCCTGGCAAGTGCGTAGCCCCAATCGCGGAACGCACCCTCCGTGAACTTCATGATGTTGCCCTTGTGCACGAGCGTCACCGTGTCGCGGTTGTTATCGATCGCGTACTGAATGGCCTTGCGCACGAGTCGTTCCGTGCCTTCGCGCGACACCGGTTTGACACCGATGCCCGACGTCTCCGGAAACCGGATCTTGCTCACCCCCATTTCGTTTTGCAGGAACGCGATCAGCTTCTTGGCGCCCGCCGATTCCGCTTCCCACTCGATCCCCGCGTAAATGTCTTCGGAGTTCTCGCGGAAGATCACCATGTTGATCTTCTCGGGTTGACGCACCGGGGACGGCACGCCCTTGAAATACTGCACCGGACGCAGACACACATACAGATCGAGTTGCTGGCGCAGCGCCACGTTAAGCGAACGGATGCCGCCTCCCACCGGGGTCGTCAGCGGTCCCTTGATCGACACGACATAGTCCTTCACGACCTGAAGCGTTTCATCGGGCAACCACACGTCCGGGCCATAGATGCGAGTCGACTTTTCGCCCGCATAGATTTCCATCCAACTGATCTTGCGCTTGCCGCCATACGCCTTCGCCACGGCAGCGTCGACGACTTTGAGCATCACCGGCGTAATGTCCACCCCCGTGCCGTCGCCTTCGATGTACGGGATGATCGGATTGTCCGGCACGTTCAGTGAGAAATCCTTGTTGACGGTGATCTTCTCGCCTGCCGGGACCTTGATGTGCTGATACGACATGGTGGGGCTCCAATGGATGGATCGGACTGCGCATCGGACCGTATGAGGGATGACCGCTCGATGCATTTCCGCCCTATTGTAGTCACAGCGCCTATTCGATGCGTGTGACGCGGCTTAAGTCTTATATAAGATATAAGACTGATGTTTTCGATTATGCATTAACATGACGGGGCTGACCAGCGCAGTGGGTGGAAGCGCGTGGGCGCGAGTCACCGCGTCATGCGTTTGGGTAATGCGCGACGCCACGCAATATCGCACACCCCTGCTCCGGACGTTTCCGATTTTCATCCCCCGGTATGACACTTCTCGCACTCAACAAACCCTTCGGTACGATCTGCCAGTTTTCGCCGCATCCAACACGCCCGACGCTCGCCGAATGCGTTGCACTCCCGGACGTCTATCCGGCAGGACGACTCGACGCGGACAGCGAAGGACTTCTGCTGCTCACGGACGACGGCCGCTTGCAGGCCCGCATTGCCGAGCCGGAGCGCAAGCTGCCGAAGACCTATTGGGCGCAGGTCGAAGGCGAGTACGACGAAGCGGCCGTGGCACGCCTGCGCGGCGGTCTCGACCTGGGCGACTTCGTCACACTGCCGTGCGAGGCGCGCGAGATCTCCGAGCCGGCCCATCTCTGGCCTCGCCATCCACCGATCCGGTATCGGGCGAGCATTCCGACGCATTGGCTCGAGATCAAGCTCGTGGAAGGCAAGAACCGCCAGGTCAGACGCATGACCGCTGCCGTCGGCAAACCGACACTGCGGCTGGTCCGCGTCGCCATCGGACCGGTTGACGTCTTCTCGCTGAACCTCGTTCCGGGCCAATGGTGCGAGCTACCGCAACAAATACTTACACTTTCAGGTCAACCCCGCAGTCGTCCACTTCGTTGAAGGTACAGGTGCGCAACATACGCACCACTAACTGAAACGAGGAAACCAAGTCATGAACAAACTGCTGCTTGCACTGACCGCCGGCCTGATTGTGTCCGGCGCCGCGATGGCCCAACAATCGGCACCGGCTACGGCGCCTGTCGCCCCGGCAGCGCCGGCAGCAGCAGCGCCTGCTGATCATGCTGCCCCGGCGAAGAAGGCCACGCACAAGAAGCATCACCACAAGAAGTCGGGCAAGAAGGCTGCGAGCCAGCCGCCGACCGGTAACAAGCCGTAATACTTGCTATCGAAAAAATCCGCGGGTGGGTTGTCAACCGATGTCCTGATTGGACGTTAAAGGAGATGACTCACTTCGCGGGTCAACGAGTACACCACCCAAACATCGAGCTTCAACGAGGAATCTCATGAAAAAACTGATCGCTGCCCTGGTCGCTGGCCTGTTCGCAACTGGCGTGTTCGCCCAAGCTTCGGCTCCGGCCACGGACGCAGGTGCTGCTCCGGCCGCCGCTGCCAAGCCGGCTGCCAAGAAGAAGTCGTCGCACAAGAAGTCGACCAAGAAGTCGGCTAAGAAGGCTTCGGCTGCTGAAGCTCCGGCCGCTGCCAGCAAGTAAGTACCGCGTTGCGCGACTCACTGCGCAACTGACGGTAATAAGCAGGTTGCTCACGCAACCTGCTTTTTTTTCGTCCGGCGGCTACAATGATTCGCCACGTATCCGACGTTCGCCCGACTGACGTTCCCTCTGACGTTACCCCGATCTTCCCAGGAGCCGTTTGTGATCCGGATTTCACGTCAACTGGCCGCGCTCGCCGCCAGCGCCACGTTTGCCACCACCGCCGCCGTCATGGCACTCGTGCCAGTGAGCGCCGCCGCGCAAATCAAGCAGCCCGGACAGTTCCCGACCATCCAGCTCTCCGCCGGCATGTACCTCATCAAGGCCGAAGTCGCCGCCAATGAGGCCGACCGCGAGCAAGGCCTGATGTATCGCACGACCATGCCCGCCAATGCCGGCATGCTCTTCGTGTTCCAGGAAAGCGCCGGTCACTGCTTCTGGATGAAAAACACCAATCTGCCGTTGTCCATCGCGTTTCTGGCCGACGACGGCACGATCGTAAACATCGAAGATATGGCACCGCAGACCGAAGACAACCACTGCCCGCGTGCGGCCGTGCGTTACGCGCTGGAAATGAATTTGGGCTGGTTCAAGAGCAAGAACCTCGGCCCGGGCGCAAAGATTTCGGGCCTGCCGCGCTAATCGTCGGCATTCGACGGCGCGCACTCAACGCGCGCCGCTCGATATCTCCAACGCCGCCCCGAGCGAGCGCTCGAGAAAGCGATCCAGCAGCCACGGATCGAAATGACGTCCGCGCTCGGCGAGCATCGCGCCGACAATCTGCGATGGACTGAGTGCGGCACGATAGGGACGGTGACTCGCGAGCGCGTCGAACACGTCGACCAGCGCAACGATCCGTCCCGCCAGCGGAATGCGACTCTCCGACAGACCGTACGGATAGCCGCTGCCGTCGTAGCGCTCATGGTGCGTGCGCGCGACGGTGGCCGCCAACTCGCAGGCCGCGCCACCGATGGCGCTCAACATGTCCGCCCCCAATTGCGGATGCATACGCATCACATGCATCTCATCGGGCGTCAGCCGGCCCGGCTTCTCCAATATCGCGTTCGAAATACACAGCTTGCCGGTGTCGTGCAGTGCCGCAGCCAGCCCAAGCGCCTGCGCCTTGAGAGCGGGCATGCCAAGCGCTTGCGCAAAACGCCAGGCGAGCGCGCCGACGCGCCACATATGCGTTGCGGTACCACCGCGCTTGTATTCGGCCAGACGAAAGAGTGTCCACGCGGCGGGGGGCAAGCTGCGCATCAGGTGAGCGTCAGCAAGCCAGTAGCGATGGGGCGAGCCGTCGTTCGGGACTTCAGGGCCGCAGGCGTCCCGTAAGGCATCCGGGGCCAAGAAAAGTGTCGCGGCGTGAGTCTCACGCGCTGGCGCAGGGTCGGGCATACGTCGTCCGTTCAGTTTGAAGCGTTCACTCTAACGACGGGGGCACGCGTGAATGTTGACGACGATCAAGTACCGCGCAGAAGTCTGTGATCCGGCAACCGCTGAAAACGAAAAACCCACCGAAAGCGGTGGGTTTTCGTTTTGCCGGCGACGTCAGACGCTCGGGTTGGGCATCTGACGTTCCTTTCAGCGGGTCTCGCCGAAGTCGATTTTATCGGCCAGCAAAGTCCGGGAGGCTCAATTACGCGAAGTTCTTCGCGGCGAAGTCCCAGTTGACCAGATTCCAGAATGCCTCGACGAACTTCGGACGGGCATTGCGGTAGTCGATGTAGTAGGCGTGTTCCCACACGTCGATGGTGATCAGCGGCTTGTCAGCGCCGGTCAGCGGCGTGGCAGCGTTGCTGGTGTTCACGATGTCGACCGAACCATCGGCCTTCTTCACGAGCCACGTCCAGCCCGAACCGAAGTTGCCCACGGCCGACTTCGAGAAGGTTTCCTTGAAGGCGTCGAACGAACCGAACTTGGCGTCGATGGCCTTGGCCAGATCGCCCGACGGTGCACCGCCGCCCTTCGGCGACAGCGTGTTCCAGAAGAAGGTGTGGTTCCACACCTGTGCTGCGTTGTTGAACACACCGCCCGACGACTTCTTGATGATGTCTTCGAGGCTGGCGTTTTCGAATTCGGTGCCCTTGATCAGGTTGTTCAAGTTGGTCACATAGGCTTGGTGATGCTTGCCGTAGTGATACTCCATCGTTTCCTTGGAGATGGTCGGCGCCAGTGCATCGATGGCGTACGGCAGTTCAGGGAGCTTGTGTTCCATGGCAATTATCCTTTGTGCTCTGAGGGGAACCCGATTTTGCGTTATCCGGAGCCATCGATTCTAGGGCAGATGCGAAAACCCCGCAAACCGCACGGTTACTTGATTTACCGCACTATGCGATATTCGTGTGACGATTGTTTGCCAATTCCAGCTAATCGACGCACGATGCCTGCGATTTGTCAGAATTGACGAACCGGCTCGCGCTAAAAAGTATCGTCTAGCCTGACCTGAACATCACCAATGCCGATATCCGCAGCACCGTCGGCGAGATGCATCGTCACTTGCTGTCCCCGCTGGAGTTTCCTCGGATCGCGCAGCGGCTGGCCCTTCGCGTCGAGCACGGCGGCGTAACCGCGCTGGAGCGTGCGGCGCGGATTGAGCAGCTCAAGTTGCGCCGTGGCATCGGTAAGGCGTTGGCCGGCGCGCTCCGCGCGGCGTGACATTGTGTTTTGCAAGCGCTGCAACAATAACGAGACGCGTTCGTGCTGTGGCGCGACGTCGGGCACAGCGCGTGTCAGGCGAAGGCACAACATCTCGAACCGGCCGCGGCGCTGGGCCAGCGGGCGCTCCAGCGCATGACGCATCCGATCGGTCAGGTGCGCCAGTTCCCCGCGCTGACGCGCCAGACGCTCACGAGGCGAAACCAGCCCGCGCGACAGGCTATCGAGCTGCTGGCTACGCTGCTCAAGCGTGCGCCGCATCGCGCGGCTCAAACGCTGACGCTCCCGGTCGACCTCGCGCAGACACTCGTCGCGGGCCGCGCTGATCAGTTCGGCAGCCGCCGTCGGCGTGGGCGCGCGCACGTCGGCCACGAAATCGGCAATGGTGAAATCGGTTTCATGCCCCACGCCCGAGACGATAGGTAGCTCACTGCGGGCAATCGCATGCGCGAGCACTTCTTCGTTGAACGCCCATAGATCTTCGATGGAACCGCCGCCGCGGCACAGCAGAATGGCGTCCACCTCGCCACGGGCGTTGGCCGTATCGAGCGCGGCGGCCAGGCGTGTGGCGGCATCGGCACCTTGCACGGGGGCCGGATAGACCACCACCGAGACGTGCGGTGCGCGACGGGCGAGCGTGGTCAGCACATCGCGCAAAGCCGCTGCCTGCAACGACGTGACCACGCCCACGCGGCGGGCATATCTGGGCAACACTCGCTTGCGCTGCGCGTCGAACAGTCCGGCGGCGGCAAGCTTCTCCTTGAGTTTCAGGAACGCTTCATACAGATTGCCCTGCCCGGCACGGCGGATCGCCTCGACATTGAGTTGGACCTCCCCGCGCGGGACATACATTGAAAGCAACGCGCGCACTTCGACACGATCGCCCTCTCTGGGCGAAAAGTCGGCGTGCTGCGCACGGCCGCGGAACATCACGCAGCGCATTTGCGCCTGCGCGTCCTTGATCGAGAAATACCAGTGGCCGCTGGCCGCGCGCGTGAAGTTCGAGATTTCGCCGCTGACCCAGGCGAGCGGAAAGCTCCGCTCCAGCACACCGGCAACGGCCTTGTTCAAATCCGAAACACTTAGCACGCGATCCGCACCACCAGTGGGCCGGGCGTCGTCGAAAGATAGGTTCATGCGTGTTCGCTGACGAAAAACTGTCCACAGGCCCGCTAATTTAAGGGTTTTCGCGTCCGGACGCCCTATTTTTCCTGCACCGCAGGGTCAAACCCTTGATTTATCTGGCTTTCCGGCCGACTTCGCAATCATGGCACAGGGCCATTGCGAGGGCATCGCCAAGATATATGCTCAGGAGGCGACATGTTCACATAGTTATCCACAGGCTATCGGGGACGTCTTGGGAATTGTGAGCTTGCGGCGGTGTTCATTTCTGAAACCATTGATTGCTCATTTTTTCATCACGAACTAAAAAGTGCAGTTGGGTCAAAGAGTTGCCGAATGTATCCCAAGGTTGTCCACATCCTTGTGCTCGGATGATGTGGAAAACGGTGCTTGCCCATCCCCCCCCTGCACGCTACAGTTCGGACTCGTTTGCCCATCCCCCGCAACAAGCAAGAGGTCGTCTTTGTTCGCCGTCATCCAGGCCGCCGGTTGGCCCATCTGGCCACTTCTCATCGCATCCGTTATCGCGCTCGCCCTGATCGTCGAGCGCGCCC
The DNA here is from genome assembly GCA_031291335.1 of Pandoraea sp. Classification (GTDB taxonomy): domain Bacteria; phylum Pseudomonadota; class Gammaproteobacteria; order Burkholderiales; family Burkholderiaceae; genus Pandoraea. The sequence goes on from JARLJF010000183.1 coordinate 56,849, forward strand.
TGTCACTGCGTCGCGCGCGCGTACTGCCAAGCGGCGTTCTCGAAAACGCGATCACGCTCGCCCGGCGCGGGTCGGCCAAGCAGGACGCCACCGAAGCGTTGGCGCGCGGTTCGATGCTCGGCCGCGTACTCGCGACCGGTGTGCGTTACGTTGCGCACAACCCGCAAGGTCCTCGCGAAGGCGCCAAAGAAGCCCTGGAAGAGACC